>JAFGKB010000155.1 GCA_016928755.1 Anaerolineae bacterium
GCGCACTTAAGAAAGGGCGGCGCACTTAATTATTGTTGGTGTAGCTCGCCACACGGAAGACATTTAAAATCATACCACTCAGTTTTACAAAAGACAATTTTGACATAATTCACCGGTTATGGTATAATGTATCGTGACGATATATTATTTTAAGTTACATATCAAGAAGAATATACCATGCCTAAAAGTGTCGTAAATATACGCAATTTTATATTGGGGCTTTTGGCCCAGCAACCTATGTCTGGATATGACATTAAGCGGCTGTCGGAGAGCTTAAGCTGGCTTATCGGTGGCTTGAGCTACGGCAGTCTCTATCCGGCACTCCATGCATTATTGCAGGAGGGTTTAGTGGAAGTTGATGTGGTCCAAAATGAGGACCGCCCACCAAGGAAGGTCTACTCGCTAACGAATAAAGGCAAACAGGTTATTAAATCTTGGGGAAGCCAGCCGATTAAGAAAGAGGCTTCGCTTAAGGATTTCGTGATGTGTTTGTTTATGGGCAGCAATCTGCCCTTATCGAGTTTAGAAGAGCACATCAGACAGCGGAAACTACAGGTACGGCAACACCGGGACACACTGGTTCAAATGATGGAAAGAGAGAGTAATATCGTCGATTTGGGCCATCGTATGGCTATGGGATACGGGTTAGCGATAGCTAATGCGGAATTGGCATGGCTGGAAAGTATGTTGGCAGAATTATCTAAAGATCCTTTACCGATGGAGGTCAAAGAAGGCTCGTAAGCAACAAAGAGCCATCTTAAAGCTAAGGAATTAAGACTGATATTTTCTTCCTTAGTTCACAATATAGCCTATAGCTAAAATATTAGCTTATCAACAGACCTGGCTCAAACCACCTAGGTAAAGGGGGACGTGGGCCAGGTTTTTGCGTTATTGAGGATTTGAGAGGGAAATAGCAAATATAACTCAGAAAAACCAACATGTAAACTTATAAAAGGAGGTAATAGTTATATGTTTGAAGTTGGAGATGTGGTGGTGCATCCAGTCCATGGAGCCGGGGTAGTGATCGGGTTCAAGAAATTTGAGGCATTGGGAGATCTCGGACGCTATTATAGTATTAAAGTATTAAGCCAAAGCGATACGAACATTATGGTACCGATACAAGCGGCTGAGAAGGTAGGGGTACGCTACGCCATTTCACCTACCGATTTAAGAAAGGTGTGGGAAGTGTTATACAGTATACCGGAAGAACTCCCCGACCAACACAAAACACGTTACAAGATTCTCAACGACAAACTTTCCACAGGAAATATTTTTAAAATAGCAGAGGCTTTACGCGATATGGCCTCCCGGAAACGCGATAACAATTTCACCCAGAAAGGCCGGCAGATTTATGACAAGACTCTGCAATTGCTGGCCAGTGAGGTAGCCGCGTGTAAACATATCGCGGTAACGGCTGCGGAAGATATGATCCGGCATAAACTGGGAGAAGCATTTCCAGTGCATTAAGGTTAATGGAGTAGTTCAAACTAAAGGAGGAAGGAGATTTGATGTCCAAAGAGGAAAAGATTGAATTAATGGGAACGGTAACCGAAGCGCTCAAAGGGACTAAATTCCGCGTGGAATTAGAGAACGGGCACGAGATTATGGCCTATCTTAGCGGCAAGATGCGCCGGTACTATATCCGCATTTTGTTAGGGGATAAGGTAAAAGTAGAAATGTCCCCCTATGATTTGGAGCGTGGACGTATTACATACCGGTATAAGAAAAACCAGTATGCTGCCAGAGCAAGTGTTTAACGCATATACAAGAAAGGAGAACGATAACTTATGCCTAAACAGAAAACACATAAAGCAGCCTCTAAACGCTTTAAGGTTACAGGCACGGGTAAAATCCGGCACCTACGCCAGGGACGCAGCCACTTCCGGCGCAGGAAGAGTAAGCGAGTTTTGAGATCATTCGACAAGTATATTGTATTAGATAGGGACAGCCAGAAACGTATACGGAAATTATTGAACCTGAAACGGGGAAAATAAAGCTATCTACTGCAATTGCGCTATTATCACAAAGGGGGAATTATAGAAAATGTATGATATAGCCAAGGATACTGTTGCTATGTATCTCCATGAAATCGGCCAAGTCGACCTTCTGGCTCCCCACCAGGAGGTCTGGCTTTATATTCTCCAACGTGCACCTAAGCGACTACAGGCCATCCAGGAAGACTGCGCCACACCAGAAGTATGTGTACAGCGGCTGTATGAAGAAGCCCGGTCTAAGTATCTGCAAGCACAAGCTGCGGCTACGACTTTAGATACCTCTGTATTAAGTCTAAGCGACTTACTAGAAGAGATATTTTATTATCAAGATCATATTCTTTTACAAGAAACTTCGCAGTTTTATGATTGGCTGAAAGCAAATAAGTGGAATTCAGAGTTAGTCGTAATTGTAGAATGTGTCATCCGGCTTTATCTACTGCCCTCAACGTTTTTACGAGAAGTTGAGCAGATGGTTACCGGTAAGCCGACCTCGACTATACCCACCAGCAAAGAGTTAACCCAAGCTTACACTATCAATCCACAAGCAGTAACGGATTGGTTCCAAACTGTAGAACAACGAGCAGAAGAAGCGCAGCATACATTTGTGCAAGCAAACCTGCGGCTGGTTGTCAATATCGCCAAGCGTTACACAGGCCGGGGACTATCCTTTATGGACTTGATACAAGAAGGAAATATTGGTTTGCTACGTGCCATTGAGAAGTTTGATTTTACATTGGGTTACAAGTTCTCAACCTATGCGACATGGTGGATACGGCAGGCCGTAAACCGGGCCATAGATATCCAGGGACGGCTAATCCGGTTGCCGGTGCACGTTAACGAGCGCGCCTACCGGGTCAAGCAAACACGCCAACAATTAGTACAGGAATTAGGGCGAGAACCTACCTTGGAAGAGATCACGCTGGAGATGTCTATCCTGGATGATAACATACGAGAGGCCATTCAGACCGCGCTCAGTAATGACCGGCCTATATCAAACGCGATGCGGCGGAAATTAGAGAGAGCTATCCGCAAGGTGAGATGGTTGCTCACTATTTACCAAGACCCGATTTCACTGGAGACGCCTATCGGTAATGACAAATCCAATGAGTTAGCCGATATTATAGAAGATGAACGCCAGATTACACCGCTTAAAGCAATGAGCAACCAGATTCTGCGGGAGCATATTTATAAAGTCCTCAACGAACTCAGTAAAAGGGAGCGGGAGGTCTTAGAGATGCGCTTTGGACTTAAGGACGGGCGGGCGTATACGCTCGAAGAAGTTGGTGATACCTTTGATGTGACGCGGGAGCGTATCCGCCAAGTACAGCTACGGGCATTGCGTAAATTACGCTACAGGATGCGGGGACGCAGATTACAAGATTTCTTAACTCCTTTTTAGACTCGAAGACCGCTGTTAATCAAATCTCATTATTCACGAAGAATATATTCCAAACGCAGGGCTATACGGTGTAACAAGGGATTAATCTTCAATACACGGACCATAACTTGGGAACCAGCATGCAAGTTCTGGAGAGAGTAACGCGACGCAATCTCCGAACTATGAAGCAGACCCTCTACCCCTTCGCCAATATCAACAAAAGCGCCATAATCTACTACATTAGTAACCGTGCCTTCTATAAGCTGGCCGAGATTCAGATCATCAGTAACCCGATCCCACAATGACGGCAACAACCGCTTACGGCTAAGAGCTATATGCTTCTTTTCATAGTCAATGCTCAAAATGTAGACTTCTATATCCTGCCCTTCTTCCAGAACCTCGCCAGGATGTTTGATATACCGCCAATCTATCTCAGAGATATGAATCAGGCCATCAATCCCGCCTAAATCTACAAACGCGCCGTAATCTGTGAGATTACGGACTATCCCCACCCGGGTATCACCAGGATGCAAGGTGTCTAATACTTCTGCTTGTGTTTTTTCTCTGGCCAGTCGCCGTGAGAGTATCAGCCGGTTTTTACGCTGGTCAACCTCAATCACCACCAATGATATAACCTGACCGACCAATTGCGATTTCTGGTCCCGCCAATTCCCGCCACTGAGACCCAGATGAGAGTTAGGGACAAAGCCAAGTAATTTATCAAACGACACCAGCACCCCGCCACGATTGGTATCGACAACTTCAGCTTCAAAAACCTCTTTACTGTCAAACAATTCCTGTGCTCTGATCCACTCATTATGATCCAGGCCCCGTTTTAATGATACAACCGGGTACCCTTGCTTGTCAGCAACTTTTAACACGTAGACCGGCACATGCGCGCCTGGCTCAAGTTCTTCCCGATATTCGCCATCCAATAAATCCAGGTCGCTCTCCGGCACAATTGCGTCTCGCTTATGGCCTAAATCCACCATAACCTCACGCTCACGTATTGATAGAACAATCGCATCATAAACCTTACCACGCTGCAAACGGGTATAATCATAATTTTGCGATAATAGAGCTTCAAAATTCTGCTGTGAACTTAACATCGACTCAGTTTGAACTAATTGCACAAAAAACCTCCTTCTGTTACAAGAAAAAAGCCTGGTAGCTTACCCACACCTGTAAGGTGAGATAATCTCTACCAGGCTTAAACCAAAAACTATATTTTTTCAAATAGCAGGGACAAACCCCTACTACCTGTAGAAATGCCAGTTATCCTCCACACAGGTATATCAAAAAGATATATATCTATATATAGGATACCATAAAAGGGAAACCTTGTCAAATATCCGCACTCTATAATTCAACAGGATTCTTCAACGAGACCAGGCAATAACGACCAATAAGCCGGAAACCCAGTGCTTTATAGGCCGTCTGAGCCGGGACATTATCCTCCCCTGTAAAGAGGATGGCCTTCTCCACACCATCCTCGCGAGCATCCAGCAGCGAGACTGCCACTGCACACCGGGCATAGCCACGCCGGCGGAGTTCCGGGGGTGTCCAGACACCACCGACCTGCACCGCCTCCTTGATGGCGCTGTTAAACCCGCTCATAGCCACCAATTCCCCCTGGGATTCCAGCACCCACATACGCCCGGCATCCAGGGATCGCTGCATTGTGTCCCGAGACCGCTTGTACAAGGGCAGCCCAGCCTCTTCTCCCAAAGTCTCTATCGCGTAACTAATGCGCCAAGCCACAGCAGTCTCCAGGTCCCGCGCTGCCATACGCCGTCCGGTTACGGCACCACTCTGCAAAAGCTCCGGGACACGCAGGTCTTGCAAGGCCAGGCTGTAGAGATACTCGGATTCGTACATCTGGATATTACTCTCCTCAATGGGAGAGAGCGCATCCATCACAGACGCGACCTGTTCAGCCGGGCCAATCAAGCCCTTGATACCCCGTCCGGATGCCGCGACGGCCTCCCGCCACAGGACATCCAGGTGCTCTGGAGCCTGGAAGATCAAGCTTTTGTTCCAGAAGTGGCCCACCACCCCAACAATCTTATCCTCCTCAAAGGCCGCGATATAGGTACCTTCATAGGGCTGGCCGTGATCGACCAGCCCTGAAGTACGCATATTGCCCAACAAGAACATAGAGGTATCAATACGGGGTAACAAGAAAGCCTCAAGGGCCGGTTCATCTCCGGGTAATAGTTTACGCATAAGCGGTTGTTTAGACATAGAACGAGTCTCCTGTTTTTAGGTCTTTAGTTTAGCGACAAATTGCTTGCGGAATTTATTGACTTTGGGTGAAACCACAACGCGGCAATAGGGCTGAGATGGGTTATTTTTGAAGTAGTCTTGGTGGTAATCCTCAGACTTGTAGAAGGTGGTCAAGGGTTCCAGTTGTGTGACGATGGGGGCCGCCCACTTTCCTGATGTGGCCAGGTCTTTTATCATCTGCTCGGCAATGGCCTGTTGCTCAGGGGTATGGTAGAGAATAATAGAACGGTACTGGGTGCCCACATCATTGCCTTGGCGATTGAGGGTCGTGGGATCGTGGACTGAGAAAAAGATACCCAAGATCTCTTTATAGGGGATAAGTTGAGGATCGAATGTAACTTGGACAACTTCGGCATGGCCGGTAGTACCGGTGCAGACCTGGCGGTATGAGGGATTGGGCACCTCACCCCCGGCATAGCCCGACGCAACACGTATAACGCCGGTTAACTCGACATAGACGGCTTCGAGACACCAGAAGCAGCCCCCACCTAATGTGGCGACTTCGTAGCCTGAAGCGGGTTGTGATCCTTGCTGATTCATATGGCCCTCCTTAATAATATAGTAGATATGTTTCTATTATACTATTTATGGAGGGATGGACAAGGGAATGGGCGCAGAACGTGAGGCATAATACGTACACTCCCCCTGTTCTTATTTATTGTTATACATCGCACTCATAAAAACTCATTTAACACAATGACCTTCAATTCAGTTACACGTTTTAATGCTATATCATTGGTCAAGAATGCATCACAACCAGCATAAAGTGCTACAGCAAACTGTATGGCATCAGGTAAAGAGAGGTTATAATAAGCACGAATTTCGGCTGACCTCAACGCAACATTTTGGTCAATCTCAACAAAATTAGTTTGATTAACAAGCAAATTAGTAAAATAATAAACAGCATCCATATGTCCTACACGGTATGGATGTACTAAACATTCTGCTAATGTAATAGGAGATGTTACAGTCTCCAGATTATGGGCATCAATTTCTTCAAATATAGAGCGAACTACATCAAAGTAACGCAGGTGCTTTTCAACAAAATAAATAATCGGAGCAGTATCCAAAAACACAAGCCGGACATTTGAAAACTGCGTACCAATACTCATTCTGTTTCTTCCCGTTTAATTTCACGAAGTAAATCACCTTCACGACGTGTACGGGAGATCCACTCTTGGGCATCCTCACCTAACATTGGATAGGTGAAAAGGCCACAAACATCAGCCCATTTTTGTGCTGGCCGGATTTGAGAAACGGTCAAGCGGGCACGACCGAGGATATAGGCAGCCAACCGTAACTGATCTTCAATTTCAAGAGTATCTACTTGTTTGACCAATTCATCATATACTGGCTTATTCATCTTAGCAGCCCCCCCTTCTTCTATTGTACTCTATTTTTCAGATCCGTCAGGTTTAAGAAAACCTGACGGATCTAAGCGGTTGACGGGGCAATGGTTTGAGCTTACAATTTAGTGCGTATACTACGGGTGTGTAGATTCATAGGCAAGGTGCAACGCACTTAAGAAAGTGCAATGCACCAAGGAATCAAGAGGGATAGGTGACGATGAAGATAAGTGTGATTGTACCGGCACTCAATGAGGAAGTTCTGTTACCCAAATTATTGGGGGATTTGCAAGGCCAACGGCTGGACGGCTATGAGATGCTTATCGCGGATGCGGGGTCTACGGATAGGACCCGCGAGGTGGCCCAGGAGTATGGGGCGCGGGTTGTGGAAGGCGGGATGCCGGCGGTAGGCCGTAACAGCGGAGCACGGGTAGCCAACGGAGAGTTCCTCTTTTTCCTGGATGCCGATGTCCGGGTGCCGGGGGATTTCCTACCCAATGCCTA
>JAFGKB010000156.1 GCA_016928755.1 Anaerolineae bacterium
AGGAGGTGGTCTATGTTTTCGGTGGGGCAGATATGGGTTAACCAGACACATCCCGAACCATTTGAGCTTGATGGTACCAGAACCGGGGTATTATTGCTTCATGGCTTTGGCGGTACTCCGCGTGAAATGGTCTTAATTGCCGGTTATTTGCACTCCCGTGGGTTAGGCGTTAATGTTCCACTATTACCCGGTCATGGTACCACGTTAGCTCAGATGAACCGGGTGCGCTGGCGTGAGTGGTTGCGCAAGACTGAGCGTGAATATATTGCTATGAAGACGCAGTACCAACAGGTATGTGTTGCCGGCTTCTCTATGGGGGCACTGCTTACTTTATGGCTGGCATCGCGTTATAACGAAATCCCCGCTATCATTACCTATGCCCCCGCGCTTAAGATCTCTAATAAGTGGCTGTTTCTCTCGACTTTTTTGAAGTGGTTCGTGCGAATCTATCCTAAGAAGGGCGCACCTAACCTGCTTCATCCAGAGACTTCTGAGTTCCTCGGTAGTTTTTATGGCGGCCATCCGGTTTCTGGCTTGGCTCAATTATATCACTTGCAGCAGTATGTAGCCCCTTTGATTCCCAAGATTCACACGCCGGCATTGGTCATTTATTCACATAGTGATCGTTCTATTGATCCGCAATGTGGGCCGAAACTTATCGCATGCTTGTCAAAATCGACGACAGTTGAATCCCTGGTACTGGATGAAGTCGGCCATGTATTGGTGGTTGATGCTGGCTGGGAAAAAGTTGCCGAGGCTACTTACAAATTTATCCAGGAACAAGTCACGGTATAATTGACGGGATATTAGGGGTATTTATCATGTAACGTAAAAAGCACCCTTTAAGGGTGCTTTTTACTGGCGGAGAGGGTGGGATTCGAACCCACGGAGCCTTTCGACTCACGCGCTCTCCAGGCGCGCGCATTAGGCCGGACTATGCTACCTCTCCACAACGAAATGAATTGTAACACATCTGTTAAATTTCGCAAGTGGGGTTATGGTGCTAATTGCGCTTGTATTAGGGCCTAATTACCGTACTGCTTTTTTACAGTTATAATCAAGAATTTCATAGTATACTATTATTGGCTATTATATGCGGGCTGATAGATTAATATTGGTATTTAGGGAGCTAGGTTGATATTTATGATATTCTGGGATAAATCGTCTAAAGTTCCATTACGAGTCATTCTTATTGTACCCTTCGTGATTCAAATTGTATTAATGGTAGGCTTGGTGGGGTATATTTCTTTTCGGAATGGGCAACAGGCGGTGAATAATGTAGCTTCTCAATTGCGAAGCGAGTTAACCGACCGTATTGAGAAACATCTGCATACTTTTCTTGCGATACCACACCAAATCAACCAGCTTAATGTTGGGGCTATACATCAGGGGTTGCTGGCTGTCGATGACCAAAGTGCTCTGGAAAGCTACTTCTGGGAACAAATTCAAGTGTTCGACTCGGTAACCAGTATCTATTTTGGCAATACTGAAGGTGGGCTTGTGGATGCCGGCCGTGAGGGATTTCGGGGGCCACTGTATGTTATCGTAACCGACGATTTCACAAGTGGCCCGTTTAGAAAGTACGCCACCGATAGTCAGGGTAATCGTGCTGAGCTGTTAACCACTATTCCTGATTTTGATGCCCGGACTCGTTCATGGTATTCTGATGCGGTTAGGCGGAGTCGTGCTACCTGGAGTGATATCTATATTTTGTTCACCGGCCATGATATGGCTATCTCCGCTAGCCGTCCTGTCTATGATGAGCAACAGAATCTACTGGGGGTAGTTGCGAACGATATCTTTATCTCGCATATCGGCGACTTTCTGGAAAGCCTTAAGTTTGGTGAGACCGGGTCGGCTTTTATTATTGAACGTTCGGGATTATTGGTGGCTTCTTCGATGGGAGGAAAGCTTTTCACCGACTCCAATGGGGATGAAATACAGCGGCGGTTGTATGCCAGTGAAAGTGAGATACCCGGTATCCGGTACGCCGCTGAATTTTTAAGTGAACAATTTGGTGATTACAATCAAATAACCGGCGAGCTACAGTTTGAATTTGAGATCGATGGCCAACGTCAATTCTTACAAGTGGCCCCGGTTCAAGATAAATATGGTATTGACTGGCTTGTTGTTGTCGTGATTCCCGAATCAGATTTTATGGCTCAGATTAGGATCAATAACCGTATTACTGCTTTCCTCATAATTATTTCTCTTGTTGTTGCCATTATTATTGGCATTATTACTACCCGGTGGGTGACGATGCCAATTTTGCATCTTGATGCCTCGACGCAGGCCCTATCTAAAGGGGATTGGGAGCAAGAAATTGGTGTGGTGTGGATTCGCGAGATAGACGAATTAGCGCAGTCTTTCCGTGATATGGTTAGGCAACTGAGACAAACGTTGGAGAGTTTGACTGCTGAGATATCCGAGCGCAAGCAGGCGGAAGCGGCATTATTGCAGAGCCATCGTCGTTTAGAAGAGACATTGGCGAAGTTAAAGGATGCCCAAGAGCAGATGCGGCGTCAGGAGCGGTTGGCCGCTGTGGGCCAATTAGCGTCCGGTATTGCCCATGATTTTCGTAATCTGCTTACAACGATTATCCTTTATGCGAATATGACATTGCTTAAACCTGAGTTGTCGCCTGAACTGGCACCAAATATCGAGACTATTATTAGCGAGTCAAAGAAAGCCGCAGATTTAGTCCAGCAGATCCTCGATTTTAGCAGCCGTTCTATGCTCCGGGTACAGGCATTTGATTTGGAAAACCTTATCCGGGATATGCTGGGGATGCTGCGGCGTACAATTCCGGAGCATGTAACGCTCTCTTTACATGCTGACCCTGGGAACAAGTATATAATCCATGCTGATCCGGCACGTATTCAACAGGCGTTGATTAACCTGGCGACTAATGCGCGCGACGCTCAGCCAAACGGTGGGGAATTGCACTTTGAATTATCTTGTCTTGAGGTAGGGGCGGACTCTCCGCCGCCGGTCGCGGAGATGCGGCCGGGGACGTGGGTTTGTCTGGCTATCTCGGACAAAGGTACCGGGATGACGGAGGAAGTACGCGCTCATTTGTTCGAACCCTTTTTTACGACTAAGGCTGTGGGTAAAGGAACTGGGCTAGGCCTGGCTCAGGTATATGGCATCGTCAGGCAGCATAAGGGCTATATTGATGTCGCTGCAGAACTGGGACAAGGGACGACCTTTTTTATCTATCTGCCGGCTTATGAGATGGGAGAGGAAGTAACTCAACTTGAGGAGTTCCCCAGGTCTCATAGCAGTCAGGGGGAGACGCTTTTGTTTGTGGAGGATAATGATAATTTGCGTTATGTGGGGCAGAGTATCCTGGAAGCGTTGGGCTACCAGGTGCTAACCGCAACGAATGGGCGTGAGGCTTTAGAGGTATACGCGGAAGCTGCCGGGGAAATAGATTTGGTTATTACGGATATCGTAATGCCTGAGATGGGGGGGAAAGCATTGGTGCAGGAATTGCAGCGTCGAGACCCCGGTTTGAAGGCTTTGGGCATTACGGGCTACGCAGAGGAAAAAATCACAGAGGATTTGGATACGGCAGGCTTTCTGGATATAATTCACAAGCCTTTTGAGATAGAGACTTTGGGGCGGGTCATTCGCCGTTCCCTGGGTAATGTGCGCACCGGTCGTTGGATATAACGCTTTTGGTAAAGGAGAGCACAATGCAGCATAAACTCAATTTAAACTTGTTCACTTCGATTTTTGCCTATTGTTTAGGTTCTGCTTTACTGCTGCTTATCACCTCATCTGTGACACTGGCCGCGCCGGTGTCTCATAGCGTTCCGTCGCAAGCTGTCGCAGTTTATCGTAATGCCGAGTTTACCGGCACCACACAGATTTTTCTACCTGTTCTAACGCGGCACTATCCTACTGTTTGGCATCTTAGTGCGGGGACTGCGGGTCATCGCTTCTATGATATTGCTGTTTGTCCGGTGAACCCTAACATTGTCTATGCCGGAACCGGTGAGAGTGGGGTTTATCGTTCTACGGATGGCGGTAAAAGTTGGGAGTATTGGGCCTTAGAGGGGCGTGTTACCCCGGTAGTTGTGAATCCCCAGAACTGTGATGAAGCTTTCGCCGCCTCTTGGGGGCAGGGCGTCTACCGTCTCCGGGCGCAGGGCGGGTCTCCCCAGGTTACCAACATCAGCATGCAATTGGGGGAGTCCTATTTGTATGCTTTGGAAATCAGCGACGGTGGTGATACACTCTATGCCGGGACGGCCACGCGCGGTGTTTATAAGACTCGGTTAGATGAGATTGGCTGGGTCGAGGCTAACCGAGGCGTTGCCGTTCAGCGTATCCGGTCTTTAGGTGTAGGTGAATCTGTGCTCTATGCCGGCGCGCGGGAATGTACAGTGCACTTCTCGGACAACAATGCTGATTTATGGACTGTTGAGGTCATCATTGAGGCCAGTAGTTGTGATGATGATATGGTGTTGGCGGTCGCTGAGGCCGGTGCGGCGCGTTATGCAGGCTTGTATGCCCAAGGTCTTTACTGGCAGACTGAGGAGAGTGGTGCCTGGTCGCCGGTGGCTGGTGTCCCTGTGGCGCCGGTTTTTGATATTCAACCATATAATGAGCGACTACTAACTAGTGTTTATGGACAAGGTGTATATGCCTGTTATCCAGGGGAAGCTTGTTCTTTATTGACAACTGAAGGGCTTGGGAATCTGAATATCCGGATGTTGCGCGTTGTGGAGTCTTTAGGTCCATTTCCTTATGTTTTATTGAGTACCGATGACGGTATTTGGTGGCTTTCGTTACCATTCTAAACGATAGGGGATTTTGCAAATTTGGCAGTAAGGCTTATTATATGGAAAATGTTATTGTATAATATTGAACCTGTTTATCACCGATGATTGGAACGGCTTAAAGTTGGTCTACGCATACAATTGTTTCCAGGTGATACAAACTCAGGGGATGGATGGTAAAGATGACAAATGAATGGAAGGGCCGGGTCGTTGGTGGATACCAATTAGCTGAGGAAATCGGGCATGGGAGTGCCGCTGTTGTTTATCGTGCTTACCAACCCCAGTTAGAACGCTGGGTAGCGGTTAAAATATTGGAAGTTTCAACATCTGGTGGGCAAAATTTCCTCCAGCGATTCCGTCGTGAGGCCCGGGCTATCGCTGCCTTAAGGCATCCCAATATTTCTACAATCTATGACTATGGTGAGGACCAGGGAATTGCTTATATTGTGATGGAATATGTCCCCGGTGGGCCATTGTTGACACCTACTAAGGGTGGGGAATTGATGCTTTACAAAGAGGCACTGGGTATTGTTATCCCGGTGGCTGAGGCTCTCTCTTATGCTCATTCCCAGGGAATTATTCACCGGGATGTGAAGCCGGCCAATATTCTTATGGCCCGCCCAGATTGGCCGTTATTATCAGATTTTGGTTTAGCGAAAGTTATTGGTTCTCAAAAGAAACTCACTCAACCTGGTTCAATTTTAGGAACCGCTGTTTATTTGTCACCTGAGCAGGTCGCCGGTAAAGAGGTGGATTACCGGACCGATATTTACAGTTTGGCAATTTTGCTCTATGAGATGGTTACCGGACGTTTCCCTTTCAAGGGAAATTCTGCGGCGGAGACGATGCTACTGCGGATGTATGAGCAGCCTACGCCGCCACGGCAGGTAAATCCTAATATCCCTTCTTCGCTAGAGGTGGTAATGTTGCGTGCCCTGGAGCGCGACCCGGATGCACGCTATGCGACAATGGATATTTTTATCAGTGATTTGAAGCGTGCCGGGCAGGGGACTTCAAATAAATTGACGCCGCCGGCCGTTACAGAAACGGTGCAGATGATTACCACCCGCTTGGGGGGCGGAGGGCAAGCTATCAGTGGCCCGCAGTTGTTTATTGCGACTTCGGGTATTGCTTTGCCTATCCCAATGGGAGATGAGGTAGTCATTGGCCGGCGTGACCCGATGCTGCCCAAGTCTCCGGACCTGGATTTGGAGCCATATGGTGGGGGGTCGGCAGGTGTTTCGCGTTACCACGCCCGGCTGCTACACCGTCCTGAAGGCTGGTTCCTTGAAGATCTCCAGAGTACCAATGGTACTTATGTAAACGAAGTGCGTTTGGTGCAACAACGCCCGGTGCGGCTGCGTTCTGGGGATATGGTGCGTTTTGCACAGCTTACCTTGATATTTAACGAAGCGTAAGATATATCATATGTGTCATGCTCCGCTCCCCGTCCTCGGGGAGCGTTTTTTTGTCATACGCTTATCTCCAGTTCTCATGTTTCAATTATGTCCCATATATTGTTCCATTTTGCAATATCAAGGGTTTCGTCTTGTGTCTGGATTGTGCTAAAGTCAAGTTCTGTCCATGTCTTAGTTGCGTAGTTAATCTTATTATACTCCAATATCAGTTATTCAACATGGATAGAGTAAGCAGGGTGTGTTTCAGAATAAAACTTTTGTAGTTCTTACTTGTATATTGAACGTTAAAAGCCTTAAAACAGTATCATAATAGAATAGATGGCCCATACAGCTTTAGGATCAAAATGAACTTCACGGCAAAATCAAAAAAGCAGCAAGGTACTTCTCAAACGCCGCATAATCTCCAGTTGCGGCGCGGTATGGGTCTGGGTTTGTTCCGGTTGGCCTTGCTGTTAGTCGTCCTTGGCAGTATCCTGCGTAATTCTTTTCTGTTAGCCATTGGTTTTGGCATTTCCGGTGTCTTGTTAGTTGCCTGGGGGTGGGACGCTGTCAGTCTCAATGGGCTGCACTACACCCGGTATTTCTACTCCGAGGAAGTAGGTGCGACTACCGAGATGCGCGCTTTCCTGGGGGAGACTGTTGAGTTGAAGCTAGAGGTGTACAACCGGAAGTTGCTTCCCGTAAGCTGGCTGGAGGTTACGGACCGTGCACCCACTTCCCTGGCAATAGAGGGTGGGCAGGTGTTGGTGAACCCGGTGACAAAGTTAGGAGAACTCCATACATTCTGGCGGGTAGGGGCCTTTCAGCGACAAGCGCGCCATTATACAGTTCATTGTAATCAACGGGGATACCATCTTTACGGCCCTGTAACCCTGACCACAGGGGATGGTTTCGGCTTTTTCGAGCGTACTGCACGGTTGAATGGTGGGCAACGGTTGATTGTTTACCCTAAGGTCTATTCCGCTGCTGAGCTACGATTACCGGCAGTACAACCATTTGGTGAGCGGTTGGAGCAGCACTCGCTATTTGAAGATCCGCTGCGTACTGCCGGTATCCGGGAGTGGTCACCTGCAGATGGTATGCGACGAGTGCATTGGAAAGCCACAGCTAAGAACCAACGGATGTTGAGCCGGCTTTATGAACCTAGCCGGGAGCCACAGGTCCTAATCTGTCTTAATGTAGCAACCCTGGTTCACTACTGGGAAGGGCTTGTCCCTGAATTACTAGAACGCGCCGTTAGTGTCGCTGCCAGTTTGGCCGTAATGTGTGCCGGTCTGCGTTTGCCAGTTGGCTTATTGGCTAATGCATATTGGCCCGGCAGTGATCAGCCGTTGCG
>JAFGKB010000157.1 GCA_016928755.1 Anaerolineae bacterium
AACCGGAACCGGTGAAGAAGCCTAAAGTAAAGAAGCACAAAAAGAAGGTACTACCGGCAGAGACAGCGGGGATTACAGATATTGAGTCGCTCAAAGAGCAAGTGAAGAAGAAACGCTCAGACCATACAGTCCGGCTACAGTTAGCCCAGGCATTATGGAAGGAAGCGGCATATGATGAATCCCTAGAACACTATGGCCAACTAATCCGGGCCGGTGCCGAGATGGAAGGTGTAATGGATGACTTACAACATTATATTAAAGTCCAGCCGGAAAGCCCTGGGTTATTGCGGACATTGGGGGATGCGTATATGAAAGCCGGTTTATTAGAAAAGGCACTGAAGATATATAATCAGGCGATGAACACCTTATAATCATCAGTTCTTGTGCGCCGCACGTTTCTTGTGCGCCCTTACTTTGTCATAAAACCTAAGTTGGAGGTAAAATTTTGGAAAAAACACTTATTATCCTGAAGCCTGATACCGTACAACGCGGATTAATCGGTGAAGTCATCAGCCGTATAGAGAAACGCGGGCTGCGCATTGCGGGGCTGAAAATGATGTGGGTCCCCCGTGAGTTAGCAGAGCGACACTACGGCGAACATCAAGGTAAAGCTTTCTACGAACCCTTGCTCAACTTTATCACTTCCTCACCGGTTATCGCAATGGTGATAGAAGGCCCAAAGGTCATTACAACAATGCGCGCAATGATGGGGAAGACAAGCTCATTGGAAGCTAATCCGGGGACTATTCGCGGAGATTACGGACTCTCCAACCGGCATAATTTGATTCATGGTTCAGATAGCCCGGAATCAGCCGAGCGTGAGATCGCGCTGTTCTTTAAGCCAGAAGAAATTTATAACTATAAGCGGGTCACCGAACCTTGGGCCGACCCAGACGCCGAGTGGTAAAATTAACCCATAAAAAAACCGGGATTTCAAGATGCGAAATCCCGGTTTTTGAGTTCACCGACCATTATCCAAACTTATAAGCTACGCCATAGCCGCCACGGGGTAATACCCAACCGATATTGGTGTAAGGACAAGCCACCCGACAACTGCCACATTCAACACAAGCCTGGTACGAGACCTGGATGGTCCCATCATAAGCCAGGCTATAGACATTGACCGGGCAGAAATAGAGGCACGGTTTATGTTGGCACCGCGCACAAATGTCCTGGTCCTCGATCCAGAGATGTGGTTGGTTCTCATCCACAAAATACTTCAGGGTTACCAATAAGTCATCTACATAGACATCTTGTAATGACTCCTGTAGTTCTTCAGGAAGTTCCCTCGTACCAAATGCATCATTACGTTTCATTACCATCCCATCACCGCCCTTCCCATTGAGACAATATCACCGGCTGCCTTGAAGATACCGCGCCGGTCTGTAAGTGCTCCCAAGATTTCCTGGAATAACTGGCGCTTAGGCTTGCCATAAGCACTGAAGAAGCCTCCCAAAGCATCGTTAAGAAATGCGGGATATACTTCCATAAATTCAGGATGCTGCTCCAGGAACTTGGAGAAGTTACGATATTGCCGGAGGTCTTGCAGAATAAAGCGTTCACGCAGCCGGTCTTCATAACGGGATAACGTCTTAGCAGAAAAATCACCACGACTGTGAGCTTCGATGGCGGTCTCTGCGGCCAGTTTGCCGGCAATCATCGCCATATTGGTGCCCTCCCAATGTAAGGCATTGACCATAGAAGCGGCATCTCCGGCGACCATCACCCCACCGGTGTAGACATCTGGCATATCACGCCAACCGCCTTCAGGGATCAGGTGCGCGCCGTACTCAAGCAACTGTCCACCCTCAACCAAGGGCGCGATAGCGGGATGCTTCAGGTAACGCTCCAAAATTTCATAAGGTTTCAGCCTATACTCGGCGAGGACATCCAACATCACCCCCAACCCGACGGAAACCGAACCTTTGTTGGTATAGACGAAGCCCATACCCGGCAAGCCGAGGGAGACATCTCCCACAACCGATACCGCCAGACCATGAGAATTGTCAGGCAGGCCAAACCGGCTATTAACAAGCTGTGGGGATAGCGAAATAACCTGCTTAAAGGCCAATGCTGTGTGCGCCGGTTCCAAATCACGCCCTATTAATTCTAACTTCTGGGTCAACAGGTTATTGACACCTTCGCAGATAATAACTACAGGGGCATAGATTTCCCCTTGAGGCCGGTCGGTGACCACACCAATAACCTGCCCGTGGCCATCGTCATCACGGATAAAGTCGATGACCGTTGTCTTGGGAATCAAGAACGCACCGGCAGCCTGGGCCTGTTCCGCCCACCAGGGGTCAAAAGCTGCCCGTAGCGTGACGTAAGCATCATAAGGCTCTTTCTCCAACTTACCACCCTGCACAGAGGCCCGCATCATCCCATCTTTAGAGAGGAACCAGAAACCGGCTTCGGTAACCGGTCGCTCAAAAGGTGGTTTAAGGTCCATAAAGCCGGGCAAGACCTCTTCAATGGCATGGGTATAAATGGCACCGCCGAAGTAGTTCTTAGCACCGGGTTTATTACCGCGCTCAATTAACGCTACGTTTAGCCCTTCACGAGCCATAATCATAGCGGCAGCCGAACCGGCCAAACCCGCGCCAATAACAATAGCATCAAACGTAATTTTACCGCTATTATCATAGTTATTCATTAGCTAATGCCTCCTTACGCCCACGTATAGCCGTTAACATAGCCGGGATTACCTCGAAGAGATCACCAACAATCCCCACGTCGGCAACATCGAATATAGGCGCGTTGGCATCGTTGTTAATAGCGATGATAAAATCTGAGTTCTGCATACCCACCTTATGTTGTAATGCCCCGGAGATACCGGCTGCAATATAGAGCTTGGGGCGCACAGTTTTACCGGTCTGCCCTACCTGGTGCGCTGCGTCAATCCACCCCAAATCCACACAGGGACGACTGGCACCGACAACGCCACCGAGTTCCTCCGCCAGTTCTTGGACCAAGGCGAAACCATCAGGATTGCCCAAACCACGCCCGCCGGCTACAATAACATCCGCGTACTCAATATCAACATCCGCACCTTTTTCCCGGATGAAGTCTAAAATACAAGCCAATGCGTTTTCTTCCTGGACAGCGGGAGATTCACGGATAATCTCACCTGCTGCATCCGGGTTACATTCTGGCATGGGGAAAACGCGGGGACGGACACTGGACATCTGCGGGCGGTATTTACGGCAGATAATTGTCGCTAAAATATTGCCACCAAAAGCCGGACGGGTAGCTAAGAGTAAACGTCTGCGCGACCCCTTGACCTCTCCCATCTCAAGTCCGGTACAATCTGCCGTCAAACCGGTATGGAGTGCAGTGGCGACGGCACCGGCAAGGTCACGGCCCAGAGTTGTGGCCCCAATAAGGAACACCTCAGGCTGGTACTTTTCTGCCACCTGGGCAATACTCTTGTAATAAGGACAATTACGATAATTTTTAAAAACCGGGTCATCTACTAAATAGACACGGTCCGCACCATATTGGAAGGCCAGCTTAGCGATATGTTCAACATCATCGCCCAGGAGTACACCCTCGACAACGACTTCTTCCCCGTTTTCCTCGGCCTCGGACTGCACCTGGGCAACCAGGGCACGCGCCACACCGAGGAGTTCCCATGAGACAGGATGGACTTCACCACCCTCCTGTTCAATGAAAACCCAAAAACGGCGCACATTGGTTTCATTACTCTCAATATTCATTCCCGGGACCATTATACAGCACCTCCCAGAATTTCAGCCAAAACCCCGGCAGCCTCAACCTGCTGCAACGCAGACTTCACAGCCGCGTCAACCCCCACCTCGCGGGAATTTATCTTCTCGCCGGCTTCGGGCAAGGGCGGCGTCCCCATCTTATAGACAATGGTTGGGGAGCCTTTACTTCCCACATAAGCATCATCAAAGGTTGCCGGGCCATCACTCTTAGACCAGAATTCCGGTTCGTAGCGCAAGGAACGAATCAAATCCGGTAATGGTGCGAAAGGTACCGGCGCGATCTCTTTCTCACAGGTTAGCAGTACAGGTAGCGAAGTCTCAATGATTTCCGACCAGCGCTCAGTACGGCGATCAAATACCGCCTTTTGCCTTTCCAAATCGACCTCTCGAATACTGGAAACATAGGTCACAATAGGTAAATCCAACCGAACCGCCACACCAGGGCCAACCTGGGCAGTATCACCGTCGATAGCCTGCTTGCCAAAGAATAACATATGCACCGGCTCTTCTTCATGGATAGCTTTGATAGCCTGAGCCAAGACATATGATGTGGCTAACGTATCTGCCCCGGCAAATTTACGGTCTGAGAGCAAGATTCCACGGTCTGCGCCTAACTCAATAGCCTCACGGAGCGTCGCGTTAAATGATGAAGGCCCCATTGAAATAACCGTCACCTTCCCATTTAATTTCCGTTTCAGCTCGACTGCCGCGGCTAAGGCATGAGCGTCATAAGGATTCATAATTGCCGGGACACCTTCCCGCACCAGGTTCCCTGTATCAGGGTCGATGCGGATATTGGTGGTATCCGGCACTTGTTTTATTGCCACAAGTGCATGGAACAAAAGACACCTCCTAAAATAAACTAAACTTGTCTTAGAAACACTCTATAAGTTACAACTTAGGCCATGATGCTCTGCCGTGAAACAACTTTCCCGGCAGATACTGAATTATAGGGCGGGCACACGTCAGTGTAAAAGTGCGCCTTACCTTAGACAGCTATTTTAACGCCGCCGCCAGGTTTGGGTCCAGAACATCCCCATTGCGCAAGACCACGGCATGCTCTAACGCCGGTTCCTGGGCTATAGCCGTTGCAATACCATAGGAAGCAAGTAACTGGATATAGGGCCACGCCGCATTATTGAATGCGTGGGTCGAGGTGCGCGGGACGGCACCGGGGACATTGGGCACACAGTAATGCAGAACGTCTTCCTCAACATAGGTAGGGTCTTCCAGGGTGGTAGGATGGCTGGTCTCGGCAGAACCCCCGTGGTCGATAGCAAAGTCCAACAACACAGAGCCACGGCGCATGGTGCGCAATAACTCACGGGTAATCAACATCGGCGCGCGCTTCCCAGGAATACGGGCCGCACAGATAACGACATCGGCGAAGCGTACTGTATAAGCGATGTTGAAGTCGTGGGAGATCATCGTGGTTAACTCACCATTGGGCAGGGAATTCGCAAGATAACGCAACCGCTCCAGCGTAGGGCTGAGCACGAAGACTTTAGCCCCCAACCCCAGGAACGCCCGCGCGGCATTGGAGCCTAGTACACCGGCTCCGATAATCACAACTTCACCGGCAGAGACACCGGGAACCCCGTTGAGCAAAACGCCGCGCCCCCCGTGGTTAGACATCAACATCGAACCGGCGATATAGGGAGCCATACGGCCGGCAACTTCACTCATCGTCTGGAGAATAGGAAAGTCATGGCCATCAGGGGATACCAACTCATAAGCTACCGCCGTGACCTTGCGGTCAACGAGCGCGGCCACCTCCTCTTTGGGAACAGCCATCAACCCCAGGAATCCCAGTAAAGTCTGGCCGCTGTGCATCCAGGATATTTCTTCAAGTGTCGGACGCAACACCTTGAGAATTAAATCCACGCGACTGTAGAGTTCACTACCATCAAAGACTATCTTAGCGCCCATGCGCTCATAATCATAGTCATGAAAACCGGCATCGGCCCCGGCACCACTCTCAACATAACACGTATGGCCGGCTTTAGCCAACAAGCCAACCCCTGCGGGGATAATGCCAACTCGTTTCTCGCCCGGCTGTCGTTCTTTTGGAATGCCAATGTTCATCTCTAAACTCCTTAATCATATATTAGGGGGAGATTGAAAGTTACCTATCGATCTCCAAGAATAACACTTTTTAGGGCTAAGGATTACATGATTTTTTTAATTTATTGTTATACTTCACCCTAAAAGTAACAAGTGTCTAAGTACCATTTCTCCTAAAGCACATGTCACTAACAAAAAATAATCTTAGCTAAAATCGCTGTTTTGCAACTTCTAAACTTCACTAACCCCATTAGCCGGATGGGTGATATAAACACGCGGTTGCGTATCAAAAAGTTCCTGGTAACGAGACGTGAGATGCGACTTTAACTCAGAGACATTGTCTTCCGCAACCAACACAATCACACACCCCCCAAAGCCGGCCCCCGTCAACCGGGCACCATAGCACCCCTCAACCTCAATAGCAGCATCAACCAACGCATCAAGCTCCGGCGCGCTAACCTCATAATCATCCCGCAAGCTGTGATGCCCCTCCACCAATAGCTTACCGACAGTCTCTAGTTGCCCGGCCCGCAGAGCACGTGCGACTTGGGCAACACGCGCATTTTCGTGAACCACGTGCCGCGCACGCCGCAACACAACATCAGGAAGCATATGGCCCAGAGAAACTAGCTGGTCAGGGTTCACATCGCGCAAAGCTTTTATACCCGGAAGATGCTCTTGAAGTATGCTGACAGCCTGCTCGCACTGAGAACGCCGCACGTTATACTCAGAATTTGCCAGGGAGCGGCGCACCAGGCTATCGGCAACAACGACGGCGACGCCCTCCGGCATCGGGAAGTAACCGCGTTTAAGGGTCCGGGTATCCAGGAGCATTGCATGCCCATCTCTACCGCAAGCACTGATCATCTGATCCATGATACCACAATTAACACCTACGTACTCATTCTCTGCACGTTGCGCCAACAAGGCCAAGTCGGGCAGCTCAAGCTCAAAATCGCTCAATTTCATCCAGGCATAGCCAAAAGACACCTCAACCGCAGCAGAGGAAGACATTCCGGCTCCGACAGGCACATCAGAGGAAAAAACAGCATTGATGCCCACCGGTTTCAAGTTGCGTTCATGTAAAGCCCACACAATAGCTTTGGGATAATCCGACCAACCTCCCACAGAAGCCGGAATCTGGTCCACCGGGAAGATAGCCTCATCCCCCCCCATATCCAATGCCCGTAATGTAGCCCAAGGTTCCTCGGTGGCAGACACCGCCAACCACGCGGCCCGGTCAACGGCCATCGGCATGACAAAACCGTCATTATAGTCGGTATGCTCACCGATGAGATTTACACGACCGGGAGCACGGACTACTAACTGTGGCTTATGTTGAAAACGCAACTGAAAAGCTTTTACTACTTTATCGTAAAGTTCCGCCTGACTCATGAAGCCTCCCTAATAAGAAAGATTTAATACATTATTTAGATACGACCTCGGTTAAGACTCCCGCCTGGGTAAGTAAGGATAACACCTGCTCCCGATCAGAGTTACGCACAAGAGCCGTTGTATCACTTA
>JAFGKB010000158.1 GCA_016928755.1 Anaerolineae bacterium
AGACCTAGCAATCTCTTAACTACTTGTATGATGTTGGATTTAAGCGTAAGGTAAGAGATGATCAGGGAGTTCTTTTCATTGCTTAAGGTGAAGATAATCGTATCAAAGCCTAGCTTGGCTATCTCTGCTCCGGTAGCCTGGTAGACGGCTTCCGGTGTGTGTGCCCTCTGTATTGCCTGGGCTGCTTGACTAAGGGCCAAGAGCAGTTGCTGGCTGCGGTTTGTTTCCTGGCTTCTATTATTGCTTGGACTATCTTGTTCTATACTGTGCTTGAGTTTCTCTTTATAGTTGTGATTCTCTTGTAATAAGCGTACCCTTTCCACCGCTTTACCTATAACGTGGTCCAGTATTGGCAGATTGTTGGTCGATTTAACCATATAATCCCAGGCCCCCAATTCTATCGCCTGGATACTTTCGTTGCTTTGGTCATACCCGGCCATAACAATAATGGGCATCTCGGGATATAGTTGTGCGCCACGCTTGACCACTTCAAGCCCATCTCCCCCTGGCATATGCAGTGTAGTCAATACGATATCTGGTGGTTCATCTTCCAGGATATTTAAACCGGTCTGACTGTTCTGCGCAGTCAACACCCGGAAGCCCTGGCTTGCCAAATGAGCGGTAAAACTTTTCTGAATGTCCGCTTCATTATCTATGAGCAGGATTGTTCTAGGTTTGATGTCATTATCCATCTTCTTACCTAAGTCCTTTCTATGTTAACGGTAGCATGGAAAGTCTCTTGTACTCCTTCAAGATATAATTAAGGGGTAATTTGACTGCACATATAGTCCATTTTTAATCCAGCAAAGAATACTTAAAAGAGTATTCTTATGTAGTATAGCCTAAGCCTTAAAAGGGGTCAATGTGAAAACTCTTGAAAGGTCTTTCTAAGAATGGTTTTTTATGTTAAACTATTCTTAATCTTTCTGGGAAGTAAAAATGTTACTTCTAACCAACACAAATTCCTGGGGGTATTCTGATCAAGGGAGATGACATGATGGCAAAAGCTAGAATATTAATATGTTTAGATGACCAGTCCCTGACTCAAGATATTAGAGTCCGACTCTCTAAACTTGGTTACACGATAATGGCTTCCCCCTCCACTTTCCAACAAGTCATCTCGCAGCTACCACAGCTTCATCCGGGTGTACTTTTAACGAGTTTAGACCAGCGGGCGCAGATCTCTCAAGAGCAACTTAATATCCCGGTGGTTTATCTTTGCACTTCCGCTGTCTGTGAATTGGAGGCCCTCAATATTCTTCCTATGTCTTTTACCGACCGTGAACTACAGCTAACCCTTGAGTTGGTTATGCGTCAATGGCAAAGCACACATCAACAAGATAAGGTAGAGAGACTACTGGCACAAGAACGCGAACAGGAATCCGTATTGCTAAAAAAGGAGCGTTGGTATAGCCGCCTATTTGAAAATATTCAAGATATTATCTTTTTATTTGATGACCACGGTGTGCTTCAAGATATTAATCCTGCGGCGTGTCGTTTTTTGGATGGCAGCTATGATGAGCTTACCGGTAAGAAAATCTGGGAAGTTCTCCCAGAAGTGTATAGAGATGCTATAAAAAGACTGTGGCAGGAATTCTTGCGTACAGGTATCCAGATCAATGAGTATCACTTTGTGCGTGCTGATGGCATCACGTTTGATATTGAGTACCGCGCTGTTGCTAATGTCTTGCCGTCTTTACATTTGACCATTGCTAGAGATATTACTGCAAGGAAACAGGTTGAGCGAGAGCTGTATCTCACCCAGCTTTCGGTAGATACCTCTTCTGCAAGTGTCTTTTGGATCACACCCGGCGGTGACTTTACGTATGTCAATGCCGGAGCCTGTCGCAATCTTGCCTATTCACGGAAGCAACTCCTGACTATGGGGGTGGGGGATCTAGACCCAGAATATCCTGTTTCTGTCCGTCCCGCCCACTGGTTAACACTCAAGCAAAATCAACAGCTTACTTTTGAATCAATTCACCGGAGAAGTGATGGGGCATTGATTCCGGTGATGATTACTTCCCAATATCTCGAATTTGATGACGCCGAGTATGAATTAGCAGTGGCGATTGATATCACGGAACGCAAGCATATGGAACAGCAGTTGCAGAGCAACCTGGAATTTCTAAAGACCCTATTGGATGCGATTCCCAGTCCCGTCTTCTATAAAGATGCTCAGGGTATCTACCAAGGGTGTAATGCCGTATTTGCCCAACAGATCTTAGGCTTACCCAAGGATGAGATTGTGGGTAAGTCGGTCACGGATTTGCCGGATTCTATTCCCACCAGCCTGGCTAAAATTTACCATGAACGTGATTTGGCGTTATTGAAGACCCAGGGAACGCAGATCTATGAAGCCCAGGTGCAATGTGCAGATGGTATCAAACGCGACTTTTTATTTAGTAAAGCTACGTATAATGATGCCGCCGGAAATTTAGCCGGCATTGTGGGTGTGATGGTAGATATTACTGATCGCCGGCAGATGGAGGCTATGGCATTGGCCAGCGAAGAACGCTACCGTACTCTCTTTAATACAATGCAAGAAGCTTTTGCCCTCCACGAGATAGTGTGTGATGCTGAAGGTAAGCCTGTAGACTACAGATTTTTAGAGGTAAACCCGGCCTTTGAAGCGTTCACAGGGCTTAAAGCTTCGGACCTTATCGGGAAACGGGTCCTTGAAGTTCTTCCGGGTACAGAAGAATATTGGATTACAACTTATGGCAAAGTCGCTTTAACCGGGGAGTCAATACGTTTTGAAAACTACTCTCAGGAATTCGACCGTTACTATTCGGTGACGGCCTTTAGCCCTGTATTAGGACGGTTTGCTACAATTTTCATCGATATCACTGCGCGTATTGAAGCCCAAGTGGCTGTACAGAAATCCTACGCGCTTTTGGATAAGCGTGTAAAAGAGCGTACCGCAGCACTCTCCGAGGCTAACCGGCGTTTACAACATGAGATTGGGGAACGAGAAAATACGGAGCTATCGCTGCGCCGTTATGCAGAGGAGCAAGCAATACTCTATGCGGTTACTTCCGCATCTACTAGTTATCTTGCTCCGGCGGCTCTGTTAGATTCCGTTTTGGACATCATTATTCCGGCGGTTAAAGCTGCTGCTGGCTGGATTGTCCTTCCTCCTGAAATGCCGGATGACCCCGCCTGTATTGTAGCCTCTCGAGGGATTCCCAGTGAGTTTCTTTCTTCATCACTCTCCACTTCTTCGCGGTTGTGCTCTATTTGTCCACCTTTGTTACAACAGACTTTGGCTGATGATACTTTATTAGTGACCGATTGTCCGCGCGTCCCCTCTGAGATTCTGAACAAAGTAGGTCTAGCCTATCACATAGGAGTGCCCCTTAAGGCCGGAAACCGGATGCTCGGTATGTTGGACCTCGCCTGGCAAGGTCCCCAACCGCCCATTGAGTTAAATCAAGATTTATTGGTGGCTATCGGACAACAGGTTGGTTTGGCGTTGCACAATACGCAGCTTTACCAGACTGCCCTTGAGGTGGACCGGTTGGAAATTGTGAATGCCATTAGCTCCGCCGCCGTTTCCTCGTTAGAGTTAGATGTGTTGCTGCGTCAGATTTTGGAATTAACCTGTCACGCGATAGGCACGGCGGAAGGTTCCATCTTGTTGTGTGTTGCCGGTGCTGAGGAATTGGCTTTCGCTCAGACCCTTTCTCCAGATAGTCACAAATTGATGGGTAAACATATTGCTTGGGGACAGGGCGTTGCCGGTTGGATAGCCGAACATAAAGAAACTGTTTGCGTTAATAATGTTCACCGAGATTCCCGGTGGGATAAAGAATTCGACGCATTGCTGGATTATGAAACCCGCTCGTTATTGGGGGTGCCCTTAATTTACCAGGAGCGTGTCATTGGTGTGTTGGAGATCGTGAATAAGACGCATGGTGATTTTATTCCAGAGGACATAACACTTTTGGAATCCGTAGCTTCCATCGCCGCGGCAGCTTTGGAAAATGCCCGGCTCTTTACCTCTACCCGTGTCCATGCAAAAGAACTGGCCGCGTTAAATGATATTGGATTGACCCTGGCCTCATCTTTAGAACCGCAGTCTGTTATCCAATCTGCCCTGACACGTATTCAGCACCTCTTTAATGCTGATAGTGTTGTCCTGGTTGAACCTGATGCCCCGACTGGAAATTTACAGTTTGTGCAGGCATTAGTTGAAGGGAAATCAGTGACTTTGCCCCCACTCCCAGAAGCTGGCGCACCGGATACTGTAGCCTGGTTTCAGGAAAATCCACAGACCCTATTGGTTGGAGATGTGTTGCATAATGGTAGTTGGTCCGAATGGGTCTATGAATATCTCCAAAAGTATATGGGGACGTGTGTGCGGGCGATGATGGCTACCCCGCTGAAAGTTCAGGATCAGATTATGGGAGCTATTTTCGTTATAAACTGTGAGCCGGATATTTATAATATTGATGATCTACATTTCCTACAGACACTAGGGACGACATTGGCTGTGATGTTAGAGAATGCGCAACTTTACGCTGATTTGAAGAAATCTCTTCATGAGCGGGAACAAGCTGAATCCAAACTGATTCATGCGGAAAAGATGTCGGCCCTAGGGCGTTTAGCTGCCTCTATAGCTCATGAGATTAACAACCCGCTCCAGTCGGTGCTTGGCTGCTTGCGCTTAAGTCAAGAGGAAATGGAGGGACAATTCCGTAAATCGAAGCTAGAACGTCATATTGATGTTGCTGTGAACGAAGTAAAACGCGTTTCTGAGATTGTGCACCGGATGCACGATTTCTACCGCCAGGCACGTGCAGAACTGCGTCCTACTGATGTAAATATTGTCCTGGACAGTGTTTTATCGCTTAGCAATAAGCAGTTACAACATAGCGGTGTGATGGTAATGCGGCATTACGACTCTGAATTACCCTTAATTCAGGCCAACGCTGACCATCTAAGACAGGTCTTCTTAAATATGATACTTAATGCCATTGATGCTATGCCGGCCGGTGGTAATTTGACTATTCAAACCTCTCAGCCTAGTCAGATAATACCAGGGGGCATTGAAATCCTATTTAGGGATAACGGAGTGGGTATGTCGCCTGAGGTACTGTCCCAAATCTTTGAACCCTTCTTCACAACAAAAGAACGCGGTTCCGGATTAGGCCTTTCCATCAGTTACGGCATTATAGAATCTCACAATGGTGACATTACCGTAAGTAGCCAGGAGGGTAAAGGCACTACTTTTACTATTATATTGCCTGTTGAACAACCATAAATATTCCTCCAGCCTTTCAGGCAGTAGTAATATTTTCCGTCACGTAATTGACACTCCCTTTTTAATCTAACTATGTTATAATTTGGCTATAAAGTAATAGGAGTATTTATGGAACAACCTGCCAGAATTCTAGTTGTTGATGATGAGATTGGTATCCGGTATTTTCTTAACGAAATACTAACTGATGTGGGATACCATGTTGTCACCGTTGACAATGGTGAGGCCGCAATGGAATCTATTGCGGCCCAGGAATTTGACTTGGCACTTCTTGACCTGAAGCTGACGGGGGGGATTGGTGGATTAGATATCCTGGTAGAACTGCGTCAACGTTCTCCTGATACCGCAGTTATCGTTTTGACTGCGCATGCTTCCTTGGATACTGCCGTTGAGGCATTGCGGCAAGGTGCCCATGATTATCTCTTTAAGCCATGTGAGCCGGAGAAGTTACGCGAAAGCGTGCGCCAGGGTTTGATCAAGCGCCAACGCCAGACCCGTCAGCGGGAAGTTTTAAATCAATTAGAGCACCACTTAAGCACGAATCTCAGTGAGATCTTATCTACTGCCATTGAGCGAGCTATTACACCTGATGCCGAACACGTTGTTGAGGATGACTCACGCTTTATCCAACAAGGCGATTTGATGGTTGATATAGCTCGCCATATTATTACTTTAAACGGTAAGCTGGTGGAATTCAGTACCACAGAGTTTGACCTAGTAGCCTATCTACTAGAACACGCGCCCCGTGTTATATCACCCCAGGAATTAGCTAAAGAAGTCTTGGCCTATGAAGGCGAGATTTGGGAAATCGGCGATATTATACGCACTCATATCTACCGTGTTCGCCAGAAAATGAAAGCCGTAGATTCCAAAACCGACTTAATCCACACCGTCCGTGGGGTAGGGTACACTATCCATACGTAGTCTCAACCAATTATGCCCGTCCGCATACATCCCATCAATACGCGCACGCAACTGTAGGGCAAGTGGGTAACTTGCCTGACATGGCTGACAAATTCCCAATTTGTCCTACAAAAGGCTGTCTTGCGTGGTATGTAGGGCA
>JAFGKB010000159.1 GCA_016928755.1 Anaerolineae bacterium
GCTTACCGTGTCTTTGGGGAAGCCAATGCCAATGCCAGTTTGTGCCCTACCATTTACGAGCTGGCGCGAGAGAAAGACTGGCCCCTTCGCGAGTTACGCCGCGACGTGCGGACTTTGGAAATGGTCTTTAATGAATTGGCCACTGCTGCACAATGAAGGGAGGGGATAATATGAAACAAACACTTGCTATTACCCGTAAAGAACTACGCAGTTATTTTGGGTCCCCTATGGCCCTGATTTTTATCGGTGCTTTCTTAATTGCGACTTTATTCGCGTTTTTCTGGATTGATGCTTTCTTTGCCCGTGGTATCGCCGATGTGCGACCGCTTTTCATGCGGATGCCCGCGTTGATGATTTTCCTGGTCGCCGCACTCACAATGCGCCAATGGAGTGAAGAAGCCCGTTCCGGTACCCAGGAAATTCTGTTAACTTTGCCAATTTCTACGACTCAACTCGTTGTCGGGAAATTCCTGGCCGTGGTTGCCCTGGTGGCGATTGCGCTGGTGCTAACCCTACCACTGCCCTTTACCGTCACTATCCTGGGGAATTTGGATTGGGGGCCGGTCTTTGGTGGTTACCTGGCCGCACTCTTGCTTGCTGCCAGTTATGCGGCCATTGGGTTATTTGTTTCCTCATTGACCGATAATCAAATTGTCTCCTTAATTGCTACTGTGTTATTATGCGGGGTGTTCTACATAGTGGGAACCTCCGATGTCACAGACTTCGTCGGTAGCAGTATCGGTGTTATTCTCCATGCTATAGGTGCCGGCAGTCGTTTTGAAAGTATCTTGCGCGGTGTTATTGACCTGCGTGACTTGCTTTACTATATTACACTTTCCGGTGTCTTCCTGGCACTCAACATCCTTTCGTTGAAGAGCAAGGGGTGGAGTCAAGGCGTGCGCACTCGCGCGCACCGTACCAGTGTTGTCTTAACTTCTGTCCTAGTTGTGCTCAATCTGGTCGTCGCCAATGTCTGGGCTTATCCCTTACAAGGATTGCGCGTAGACCTAACCGAGCAAAATGAGTACACACTCTCCCAGACAACCCGCGATTTGGTCGGTAATTTGCAGGAAACCTTATTGGTCCGGGCCTATTTCAGTGAGAAGACACATCCACTCCTGGCCCCGCTAGAACCTGAGATTACAGATTTATTGCAAGAGTATGCCATTGCTTCTGGTGGTAAATTGGAGTTAGAAGTTATCGATCCTACGAAAGACCCCGATAAGGAAGTGGAGGCCAATCAGGTATATGGTATCCGGCCCACGCCTTTCCAGGTAGCTGATCGTTATGAGTCATCCATCGTTAACTCTTACTTCGATATCCTAATCCGTTATGGTGACCAGAGCACGGTGCTTAATTTCCAAGACTTGATTGAGATCGAGCCATTGCGTGATGGCTCTATTGATGTCCGGCTGCGAAACCTTGAATATGATTTGACCAGTGCTATTAAGAAAACGGTCTATGGTTTCCAGAATGTGGAGACTGTGCTGGCCTCTTTAGCCGAACCGGCAGAGCTAACACTATATATTACGCCCAATACCTTGCCGGAAGAGTTGGCCGATGCCCCTGAGACTATTGAGAAGATTGCTGCGGAGATCGCCGCCGTATCTAAGGGTAACTTTTCTTATACTGTGGTGGACCCAACTTCTTCTGATAGCCCGATTAGCCAACAAGAATTATACGATATCTATGGTTTGACCGCTATCCCGTTATCCTTTTTCTCTGAAGAAAGTTATTACTTGTACATGGTTATTGAGAGTGGGGATAAGGCGCAAGTTGTCTATCCTAGTGGTGGCCTGAGTGAAACTGAGGTGCGTTCGGCGATTGAATCGGCATTGAAGCGTTCTACTTCTGGTTTCCTCACCGTTGTCGGTGTGTGGTCTCCTCCAGAGACACCAACCCAAGACATGTTCGGCCAGACACAACAGCCACTTTCCACTTGGCAGGAAGTTTCGGCTATGCTAGGGCAGGAATACGAGGTGCGCACGGTGGACCTTAGTTCCGGCCAAGTTCCGGCTGATATTGATGTGCTGGTTGTCATTGCCCCCCAGGGTTTCACGGACAAAGAGCACTACGCTATTGACCAGTATCTGATGCGTGGTGGAGCGGTAGTTATGGCTGCCGGTAATTACGGCATTGATCTTGACCCATACGTCGGGGCATTACAAGGTCGTGAGATTACCGACGGTGTCCGGGAGTTATTGGCCAACTACGGTATTACTGTGGAGCAATCGCTAGTTCTGGACCCTGTCAACGAGCCTTTCCCGATGCCGACGGTTCGTGAGGTTGCCGGCATCCAGGTGCAGGAACTTATGGCTATTGACTATCCTATGTTTGTTAACGTCCAGCCTTCCACTATGGCCAGCGGTAATCCTATTGTGTCTAATCTCTCCTCTGTAACCCTTAACTGGGTATCCCCGGTTATTGTGGACCAAGAACAGAACGCCGGCCGTACTGTTGACGTTTTACTTTCCTCTAGTGAGGGAGCTTGGACAACGACCGATTCTAATATTCAGCCTGATTTTGACCTTTACCCGGAGTATGGTTTCCCCGTGGGTGAGGATCAGAAGTCTTACCCCTTGGCCGTTGCTATCCAGGGTAGTTTTGAAAGTGCATTTAAGGATAAACCCTCGCCATTTGAGGAGAGTGATGAGAGCAGTGATGATACGGCAGCAGCGGCGTCTGAAGCCCCCGCGACCGGCACTATTGCTAACTCCCCTGACACCGCCCGCTTGGTGGTTATCGGAAGTGGCGAGTTCTTGGATGATGTTGTATTTAACCTCTCTGCGACCCTTACCGGGGAGCGATATATGAATAGTATTACCTTAGTCCAAAATGCTGTTGCGTGGTCAACTGAGGATTTGGATTTGCTTAACATCCGTTCCCGTGGTACCAGTGCGCGGTTGCTACCCATAATGGATGAATCAATGCAGCGTTTCTGGGAGCGGGTGAATTACGGATTGGCCGTAGTGGCCCTGATTGTATTGGGCTTTATTTGGAATACTTGGAGTAAGAAAGAGCAGCCTATGGAACTTTCAGAACCCCAGGATGGCTTCAAGTTCAATGATACACCTGCGGTGGAGGTGGAAGCATGAAACGTAGTCAACAAATTCTAGCTGCTGTGTTAGTCGTCCAGATTGTATTAAGTGCCGTTATGTTATGGCCGCAGCCGGCTGCCACAGTAGATGCCTTACCGGTTTTTGAAGGCATAAACACTGAGGACATAGTTGACTTGGTGATTACCAATAACACCGGTGATTCAATGACTATGCACAAGTCAGATACTGATGGTTGGGTTCTTGTAGATGTAGATGATTATCCTGTGGATGCAACTAGAGTGGAACCCATTATTGAGAAATTGTTATTGTTGAAACTCAACCGTTTAGTGACCAGGACATCTTCCAGCCATCGGCAACTTGAGGTGGCGGCGGATAAGTTCCAACGGCGTATCTCTGTGACGACGGCTTCCGGTGATGAGACCATTATCTATTTAGGGACAGCTCCTCGTTATTCAGCCACCCACTTCCGTATTGATGGTCAAGATGAAACTTACATGACCAGTGAAGTCTCTATCTGGGAGCTTAATGTCACACCTACTTCCTGGGTTAACACCTCTTACCTTAGCATTGATAAGAGTGAAGTAAGTCAAATCAAAGTGGAGAATGCAGAGGGTGCGTTTACTCTCCTTAATGAGGAAGATACCTGGACTTTGGCGGGATTGAAGTCTGATGAGACGGTTGATCAAACCAAGATTGATAGCTTAGTCAATAATGCCACCAGTATAACGCTGTTACAGCCTTTAGGTAAGGCACAAGAAGCTTCTTATGGCCTTGATGATCCTTTGGCTACGGTGACATTGGTAACTACTGATGGGATGGTCACTGTTGAAATTGGCACGCAGGAGACTGAGGGTAGCGGCTACGTCGTGAAATCTTCAGAATCTGATTACTACGTGCAAGTTGCAGAGTTTAACGTGTCGGCATTTGTTGAAAATACCCGCGATGACCTGCTGGCGCAGCCCGAGGATGCCGGGTCTGGCACTGAATAAGTGTAATTTTGGAATTAATCAAAGACCTGACAGGGTTTCTAAACCCTGTCAGGTCTTAAGGTGTTAGTTGAAGTTAGTATTTTTAATCCCTTAATCCCCATAGTAAGATACCTAAAGTTACAACACTTATAGCGGCTGATGTTAGCCCCGTTAACATAATACCCCCCGCAAACCATAATTTTCCACCGGCCAATGTACCTAACATCCGGCCAAGTGTAAACGTTGCGAGACTTGTGGATAGAATCGTTGCCCGTGCTTGGGGCATCATCTCGGTGAATAGTGAAATTGTGCTCACGATAGTAAACTCCTGGGCTACAAAGACTATAAAAAGGGTAATAAGGGCAGTGGGTAAGGTTTTGCCCAGGGTAGGGAGGAGTATATAACCTATGCATGAGATGATAGTGCCGGTAGCAATGGAATTCTTAAGCCCTAGCCGGTCGGATAGAGAAGCGGTGGTCCCTTCGCCCAAGAGTTCGGCGACGCCAATGACGATGGTTGCAGCCCCAATAGTCGCCGTGGTCAATCCAAAACTTTCCTCTAGCCATAGGCCATAGACGACAAAGATATTGTCTGCGGCGGCAGCAATCAGCGTGCTCATACATAAGGATGCCAGGATTGCTTTTTGCCCGCTGAACTGTTGCCAGATATGCTTGAAGTCAATCAAGGGTCCTGCGGTGTTTAGCTTTTTAGTTGGGCGGGGCAATAGATTGGCCAATACTACCCAACTTATGGCGGCCAATCCGCCGATTAGGAAGAAGGGTGCCCGCCAGCTTGTTTTTGCAATCAGCCAGCCAATCACAGGAATTCCGATAAGTGAACTGGCCGCCCATGAAAACTCCATAATTCCGATAACGAAGCCCCGGCGTTCGTAGGGAATGCATGAACTGGCGTAAGCCTGTAGTGCCGGGTCAAACAGTGCCTTACTAAATCCCGCCATCAGGAGCGCGAACATCACAGCCAGGTATGTGGGGATAAAACCTCCTACAAGCATCCCAATTGCCATTGCCCCTAATCCCAGGAGCATCATCAACCGGTAGCCTAACCGGTCACTTAGCGGCCCCAATATAGGACCGAGCAATCCCGGAGCTGAGTTAAAGGCAATGAGCGAAGTGATAGCCGTTAAGGGGACACCTAATCCCCGGCTCAGAGCCGTCGCAAATGGATAGGCAAAACGCCGCGCCGTATTGATCAAGAACCTGTCCCCTGTTGCTACAGCTATTTGCGCGGTTAATCTCGATTTGCTTTCTTCTTGTGTTAGAACTTCTTCGCCAATAATAGTCATATATCCTCATTTCATAAAACAGGTGCCTTGCAATTTCTCAATTGCACAGCACCTATTTTTATATATTGTGAGTGTCCCTATTTAGGGCGCTTTTGAATCCCGGGACTATCTCAGTTTTTACATTCTTTAGTTGGTAAAGTAAAAAAGAACGTGCTACCTTCGCCTATTATACTCTCAATTCCAACTTCTCCCCCCAGTTTCTCAATAATTCTTTTGACAATGGATAACCCTAACCCGTGTCCCTTGGCACGGGTTGTTTCCAGACGTGCAAAAGAATTGAACAGTTGGGCTTGTTCTTCAGGCTTTAAGCCTGGGCCGTTATCTTTAATCCAGAAGCGTATCATTCCATTGTCATCGTTTGATGCGCCAAGTACAATCTTTGGGGGCTGTCCGCCATACTTAATGGCATTTGTGAGGTAATTCATCCACACCTCTTCTATCCAAGGGGCGTATCCCCAAGCTACGGGCCAAGTTTCCGGGACTTTGATTTCACGAGGCGTCCCTTCGTATATATAGTTTAAATGTTGTAGAACATCAGAAAGAACGGCAGCCATATTGATGGGCCTTTGCGGCGGTTTCATATCTCGCAAGCCCGCCAGCAATAAGAGTTCATCAATAATACTGCCCATTTTGTGCCCGCTTTGGATAATGATATTTAAATCCTCTAAGGAATCCTGACTGAGGAGGGTTCCATATTCCATACTGATGAGTTCCGCGTACCCCACAATAGGACTTAGCGGTGCTTTGAGATCGTGAGCTACGGTGCGTGAAAATGCGTCTAAGTCTTGATTGCGGGATTCCAACTCCAGAGTACGTTGGCGTAAGTCCTCTTCCATATGTTTGCGGTCTGTAATATCACGACTTACTCCCACTAATCCCACAAGGTCACCTTGGCTGTTATAGATAGGTGCCTTGATAGTATCGAAGTACCTTTCACACTCCTGACTATCCTTGAATTGCTCCTCTATGTGGTGGGGACAACGTTCTTCAAAGACTATTTGGTCACTCTCTTGGGTATTACCTGTGAAATGATGGTTAGCTATTTCCTTATCGGTTCTTCCAATAATCTCGGCTTCCCCGGCATTGACAAGTTTTTCAAAGGCCCTGTTGATAATTTGATAACGGCCCTGCGTATCCTTAAAGTATACTATATCGGGAATTGCTTGTAGCAAGGTTTGTAGCCGTGCGTAGGTCTCCCTTAGTGCCGCTTCTGTTTCCCGCCGCTTTTTTAGATTGCGTTCTAAATCTTGCATAAGTTTGGTTTTGCGCCACTCTACCGAAACTTGGTGGGCAAAAGTATTGATGGTAGGAATATCGGCCTTTGTCAAAGTGTCTGAGGTTACTACCAATATGCCAATAACATTATCTTCTATTATTAGAGGAGCCGTGATTAGCTTGGTAAGAGCCAAAGCCTGGATTGTCTTGCTAACCATATCCTCATAATCCTCATGTCCGGGCGGGATGAGCTGGCGTAAGGTCTCTTCCACATTCTCTGTGAATTGGCTCTCTTTTTCACAAATAACGCGCCAAAATAGATCCACTGATTTTGCATTAAAGACGAGGTTCTGATCTTCTATGCCTAATAATTTGTGACCCAGACTACTTGCTTGGGTCTCATAGCGTAAATATTGGGGGCAAACTTGCGGCTTTTCGTAATCTTCAACGACGAGAATTGCGCAATCGAAATTCATACGCTCAAATGTTTTAACTACGGCTGTGAATATGTCTATCGGGGTCATTGCTTTTTGCATAGCTAACGTTACTTGATTTAGTGCTTGCAATAGCTGTTCGGTATGTTTATGTCTGCTTACATCATTACCAAAGAGGGATAGACCCGTAATCTTGCCATTCTTTTCGATGGGTGTGACGCGGGTTGAATAATACGCTGTGTTGCCGTTTAAATTATAGGTCAATACCTCGAAGTGATCTGTCTTACCGGTTTCAAAGACATTTTGGATGGCTTTATCTAATCTGCTGTGGTATTCTAAAGGTACATAGTCATGTATATTGCTTCCGATTGTTTGGGCCTTAATCTCTGGAGGGGGCGTTGGTATTAAACTGTGAATCGTACCATCTATAGATACAGTTGCAATAAAGCCTTGTGAGTTTTCTAACAGAATATTCAGTTCTTGCTCCCGGTTTTTGATTCTCTGGTTTAACTGATTAAATCTCTGCCATATAGAATAACCGGCAACGATAGAGATTGTGCTACTGATCAGATTCGTAATCATATGTGAGGTCCAAATATCAATGTTAGGCCAGATCAAGTGCTTGATAAATTGATAGACGTTCATTACCGCAAAGGTGAGCAAGAAGGTTTTAACAAGCGTGGTTGTGAGACCCTTGGTAAATCTTTTATACTGCTTTAGTTCAGTATCGCGATTTATTAAATCCATACTTCCTCTCCATAACCTGGGATGAAACACGATAAGCTTTGTAAAATTATAGGCGAATTTACTAAAAAAACGACCGAAACTAAGTATAGCTAAGGGATAGTCATGTTGTAAAGTTTACTATAGGTATGTTTATAACCGGTTAAGATTTTATGGAAGAATTATGGAGGAGACTATAGACCCTAGATTCCACAAGATTCTTTTCGTTTGCCAAGTTTTGCGTTACAATAGTAAGTGTTAGTCTGTGTTTCTCAGCACAGGTCAAAGGAGGGTGCTATGGTTGGGTGGACGGTTAGGAATACTACGGATTTGAATATGCGGCAGGGACCGGGTACCGGATATTCCGTTATAATGCGCTTGCCTACCGGGACGTTAATGCAGATTCTCAGTGAGGAGGGCAAGTGGTTCCAGGTTGTCGCGGGCGGTCAACAGGGCTTTGTGCATAGTGATTATATTGAGTTCCCTGATGTTGTTAAAACTACAGCCGACTTATCTGTATACCAACAACCACAGGCCAATGATTTCGCTTTGACAACCGTCCCCGCGGATACTTATCTCTCTATGTTTGAGGAGCAGGGGGATTGGTTACTCATTGTCGCTTGGGGACAACTGGGCTATATTGACAAGTCCGGTATTGAGGTGTCCCGGAAGGGAATGACGACTTCTACCCTCAATTTGCGTAGAGGTCCAGGCGTCCAATATGCTGTCGTTGAAACCCTGGCACCCAATACCCCTGTCTATATCTGGAATGAGGTAGGGGAATGGTACCAGATTGCCGATACCATTCATGCCGGTTATGTCCATCGTGAGTTTGTCCAACTAGAAGGTCAGGGCGCGCCTCCCGGCTTTATCGGGGGCATTCAGGATGCACCGGTTACGTCTGATGAATCTATGGAACCGGTGTATAAGATTGAGGTACCGGCCGGCACTGGCCGTATTGAATGCCAGGTTGCCGGTATCTGGAACCGGGTGGGTGGGTTGTTAACGGTTCTCTCCGAGCGACTGAAAATTGATCCGGCTACGGCTATTGCAGTATTAGCTGTGGAATCTGGTGGGCGGGCTTTTGCCACAGATGGCCGGATGATTATCCGGTTTGAGAATCAGATTTTCTTTGATAAGTGGGGGCGTGAAAACACAGCCCGCTATAGCCAACATTTTCGTTATAACCCTGATAGTCGTTGGTTGGACCATTATTGGCGTCCCGCAGTAAGTGAAGCATGGCGTGAATGTCATCAGGGACAGGCTGGGGAGTGGGAAGTCTTTAATTTTGCATGCACGCTTGATGAGACCGCTGCCAAGCTCGCTATTAGTATGGGCGGTGCACAGATTATGGGCTTTAACTACGCCCTTGTCGGTTATGAATCTGTTCACCAGATGTTTGATGCTTTTGCCCGCAGTGAGCGCAGCCAAATTGTGGGATTGTTTGATTTCATCCAAGGTCCCGGTACCAGTTCCCGGCGTGTTCTCGCGCTGCAAAAACTGGATTTTGAGGGTTTCGCGGCTGTCTATAATGGCCCTGGGCAGGCGGCGCGTTATGGTGGCCTGATTCGTGAATTCTATAATGCGTTTAAGCGGTTGGTTGGCTGATGTCAGAGCTTAAAAATGTGGTGATTTATACTGATGGGGGGGCACTCGGTAATCCTGGCCCCGGTGGCTATGGTGTAGTGATGGAATATGGCGAACATCGCCGGGAGATTTCCGGAGGGTTTCGCCATACGACAAACAATCGTATGGAACTCTTAGCGGCTATTGAAGCACTGAAAGCATTAAAGTATCCATGTAAGGTCACCCTTTATACAGACTCCCGTTATATAGTGGATGCTGTGACTAAGGGTTGGGCTAAACGCTGGCAAGCTAAAGGTTGGATGCGTGGGAAGGATCAGCCGGCCCTGAATCCCGATCTCTGGGAAAAGTTATTGGAGCTTTGTGACTACCACCAAGTGGATTTGGTGTGGGTGAAGGGGCATTCTGGGAACTCCGGCAATGAGCGCTGTGATGACTTGGTGAAGCTGGCTGCTTCTCAACCAGACCTCCCCGCCGACGAAGTCTATGAAACTACGCAACAAGAGGCCGCTTAATCACGCCTCACGTTTCACGCCTTCACCTTTCACCGGCATGATAGTAGCTTCATTGGATGCTACAATCTCTGCTTCCAGGGTCCCGCTGGATAGTTCCCTGATAGCCGCCTGGAACTCAGGTAGATACTCCGCTGTAAAGCGGGCGGTTACGGTCACATCGGCGGCAAAATCCTCATCTAGTATAATGCCGTCGTGTGCCGCAACGAGTAACCGGACACGTTCAAAAAGTTTATAGGGTAAGGCCAGCATCACAGTGTGGGTGGGGACTTTCTCCGCTAGGGGGAGTGTTTCCAGGATTGCCCGTACTGCATCACTATAGGCGCGGACTAGTCCCCCGGTCCCTAGCTTTGTGCCGCCAAAGTAACGTGTAACAACAACCGCGATATCGCCCAAATCGCTGCCTTTTAATACTGCCAGGGCCGGCCGCCCGGCTGTTCCGGAGGGTTCCCCGTCATCGCTACAATGTGCAATCACAGAACTGCCATATCCTACCAGGAACGCCGGGACATTATGAGTCGCGTCGGCGAACTCCTCTTTGATGCGCACGATAAACGCCTTAGCTTCGTCTACAGTGAAAACCGGGGCTGCCGTTGTGATAAAGCGTGAGTTGACAACCGTAATTTCGGTACGTGTCTCTCTTGCCGGTATATGGTACCGTTTTCCCATAACTTCTCCTTACTTCCAAGTCAGATGCTCAATTATGATTCGTGCCTCTCGATAGTGTTCTGGTTTATCAAATGAACGCAGGAAATCTACAATATCTAATTTTGGCCCGATAACTAAATCTCCTGTGAATTGGACTGCGTCTTGTGTGTAATTGCCACCTAAAAGTGATTTTTTCTTATGGGCCTTGGCCGGAATATCAAATTGGTACCCACCGTCATGGCGTCGTATATTGACCGGTACATATTGTTGGTGCAGGTATTTCCGCAGGTGTTGTCCGGCTTCCGGGAAGTGTGACGTGGGTAATACGATCTTGATATCGGCTTGTTTGAACTCTCCAGGTGTAAAGTCCTGTGCCATTCCCATATAGCGCACTTTTCCCGACAAGAGAGTATTTTCCCCCTGTTCTGTAAAAGCATCAAGTATCGTCGTTATCTCCCATGCCTTTAGAGCGAAAACCGTCTCTCCATACATACCTGTGTACAGCCTTTGGTTGGTTTTGGTTGTAAAGAGGCTTTCCTGTACGGTGAGTAAATTATCTATCCAGCCGGATTGCCAGTCCAGCAGACTGCGCAACACCCAGGCATTGATCCATGCCGGGTCTTTTCCTGCTGCTAGTTCCGGTATCCATAGGCGGATATAGACAGGTTTTAACTTGCGTTTGGTATGTACAGTATTTTGTAAATGGGTTAGATACTGAGGTTCTGGTGTCTCTATGGTGTGTTGGAGCAAGTCCTCTCGCTGTTTTGGTAGTGTACATGCACCACAGCCGAGACAGTGTCCCAGGGCATCCTGGTTACCCAGACAGTAACCATCGTCAATGCCTTCCTGCGCTTTCCGGTATTGGTTATAGAGGAAGCTATCCGGTATCGTAGATTTTACAAAACTCAGGGGAAATGCGTACTCTTCTTCTTTTTCTCCCAGAAACTCCGGTGTCCATTGGTTATGTGTTCCCATCCAGTCACGCAATGCTTTCCAGTACTCCGGTTCCAGTTGCGTGTCATAACAATAGCCTTCTTTTGCCAGCTTCGTTATAGGTTCGTGTAACCACGTGCCCCCTAATGCTAACACCTGGGTCGTGAAGGTCTCTTCCAATGGCGTTGCCATACGAAATTCAAAGCCCTGTGTCTCGCAACTGGATTTCACTGTGCCTATCAGGGGCCGCCATTCTGCTTCATCTAACATAAGAGCGTCATAGCGCAGGGGCGTAAAAGGCATCCGTACCAGTGCGCCAAAACTAAATATAATGCGAATTCCCCGGTTTACGCGGTTCCGCAGTGATTTCAAGGTCGCGACAAACTGGTGGAACTCGGCCAAATCCGCCTCATCTTCGTGCCCACTGAGAATATAAAACAGCTTAATCTCGCGGATCTTTTGGTGTAACAGGCCGTTTAACACCCCCATCATGGCTTCATCTGAGAGGCTTTTATGCATCCAGGCGCGCATACGGTGACTGATACCTTCAATGCCCAATGTGTAGCTGCGTTTATCCGCTATTACCTCAGCCTGCAATAACCCTGGCGTATTATAAAGTATATCAACCCGCTGGCTTTTAAAACTGACCTGTTCAAAAAGCTGATTAAGTTCTAAAAGGAGCGTGAAAATCTGAGCATAGGTGTTGAAGTTAAAACTATACAAGTCTATGGCGAAAGCTCCCTGGGTCTTTAACGTTCTGGCTGCTTCCAGGATATCGTCCAGTGCGATTTCACGATAGGGTTTGCGGTCATAGCCCTCAAAGCAGAAGGTACAGAATGCCGGGCAGCCGTAATTAATCTGGATGCGTGCCGTTCCGGTCTCTGCCCCATTGAGTAGTGGGTAGTGGGTTAGTAGATGCTGCTTATTAGGTGCTGGCAGGATGGCCTTCTCTACATATTTCTGTTTCTGGTTGGCTACCCATAGCCCTTTCACAACTGCTGCCGCGTGGGTTAGCCGTTCGCCTTTAGATATTCCTGGTTCTGCATACAGGCTTTCTAGCAGTGCTTCTACTTGTGTCTCGCCCTCGCCGAAAAACAGGGCGTCTACCATACTGTCCCCATCCCTGGTTAGAATAGCCTGGGTCGCCGCTGCATTGGACCCGCCCAGGATAAAGACGGGCCAGCTTTCGTCCCGCTGGCTAGATAGCAGTGGAATGCCGGAATTTAAGAAGATGTAGGGCAGGTTGATAAGTTCCAGGGTGTAGGCGTTGGAGACGAGGACAATGTCGAAGTCTTGAGCTGTATGATGGGATTCGCCCCCTATTAGAAGCGGAATCCCGGATTCTGTCATTCGTTTGCGGTCGTGTTGGGGGGGGAAGAAAGCCATATCTATATATGCTTTAGGCAATGCGCGGCGTGTTGCTTGTGCCAGGAAGAGATGGGGGGTTGAGCGTTCCACGTCTTGAAAGGGTGATAATCGGGTGATGAGAATGCGTTGGTCAGCGTCTGCAAAGATGGGATTTCCAAATGTCGGATTCGGCTCTGGTTGGTAGAGGTTGGACTGTTGCAAAGTCGCGCCATATGTCGTATAAAATATATCATAGTTGGTCATAGCAGTTTATTGTACCTGAGTGTATACCTTGCGCAAGGCTGGAAAAAAATCTTGGTTTTTACGTTATATGTAAGTGGGGTATAACTGTATCACTTCTATGAAGTGATTCCCGGAAACAGTGATTTAATCTTAAGTGTACGCTAAGGAGGTATTAGCCGTGAAAAATCAAAGTTATAAGCTGTTGTTTCTCGTGCGGGGTATTGTGCTGATTCTGAGTATCATCATGTTCGGTTGTAATTCTCCTGCCCCATCTCAGGATGCTACAACCGAACCTTCTCCTGTGTCTCAAGCACAAGATGTAACTGCGGATACACCTACACCTAC
>JAFGKB010000160.1 GCA_016928755.1 Anaerolineae bacterium
GTCATCCCCACCAACTCTTTACCGATAGCCTCACCACACCAGCTCGCGCCCACATCACTGGCTTGCACGAGGCTGCCTTCATCATACATATCGAAGATAAATTGCGCCATTTCCTTAACTTCAGGAGTATCCAGCAGTGGAGCAGAGAAATCCTCAGTAGCATAGGCGCCACCATTGGAGAAGGCCCAAGGGGCAAAGCGTGCCCAGTCAGCATTCTGACAAAAGCCAGCGTAATCGGTTCTTTCAGCAATGGCATTGGCCGCCTCACGTAAATCATCCCAGGTCCAAGCCTCACTGGGCATAGCAATCCCGGCCTCTTCAAAAGCAGCAGGGATATAAACGAGTCCCAATGTACCCCAGTCCTTGGGCAAACCATAGGTCTGCCCTTCATAGGTAAAAATCGTCAGCAAACTGGGGATAAAATCATCGCGGCTCACACCACCGGCAACCATATAATCATCCAAGGCCAGCAACTGCCCAGAAGCAGCAAAAGCCGTCATCAACTGATCGTCAATGTAGAAGACATCGGGAGCAGTGCCACCGGCCATCTGGGCCTTGAGCTTGGTCTGGAAATCCGCCGGAATTGGCTCGTAGTTAACGGTGACACCGGGGCAAACTTCCTGGAAGCGGGTAATAGAATCACGGTAAATCTGCTGCTCGGTCTCGTCCCCCCAACCGGAGAACGTAATCACAGCGCCATCCTCAACACCCAAGGGGCAAGCCCCCTCGCCAGCTTCAACAGCAGGAGCTTCAGTGGCTTCTGGAGCCACCGGTTCCTCAGTGGCGGCACCACCACAAGCCGTGAGTAAAGCAACTAAGACTAGCAAACTAACAAAAAACAACCCTGTACGTTTCATCTCTTTTATCCTCCTAGATAAAATTGTTTCTTACTTTGCAAATGGGACGTAAAACATCAATTTAAAAACTAAAATACTGCACCTCCTCTACAAGTTTTTGCCATTTAAATAAGTGCATTAACTCAATACATTATTGAGTAGCAGATAAATCAAAGTCATACCAGCGGCCACGATGGCACACCCGGAACTTGAGCCTTGTCCAGCCCTCTGGCAACCGGGGATTAACCACCGGGCCAGCCCCGGTAAATCGCAATCCCGCAAAGCCAAAGATAACTGCCTGCCAAAGCCCACCATTGGTCGCCGCGTGAATACCATCACTCGTATTACCACGCACATCCTGTAAATCAGTCCGTGCTGCGTGGATAAAGTGATGATAGGCGGCTTCCAAATCCTGCATCCGGGCGGCCAGCGCGGCTTGAATTGCCGGGCCAAGGGAAGAACCATAGCTTAAGTCGGTGCGGGGTGTGTAATAATCCCAGTTAGCCTGTAACGTGGCCTGATCGTAATCAGCCTCGTGAAGATAGAGCAACATCAAAACATCTGGCTGTTTGAGCACTTGGTACTCCTGTGCCCCCTCTACCCCCAACAAAGCCTGCATCGACTCGGTGCGAGGTTCGTAGTCTGCCAAGTCAACACCCTTACGCTTGAAGAAGCCGTCAAATTGCTCAAATAAGCGGGTCTCTGGATTGTATCCCACATACAGCTTGTTAATTACGACCTCCCAATGAGCCAGCCGCTCAGAGGTCAAATCGAGGGCCGTTATTAACTGGGCCAATTTATCCGGGGCGGAGGTCTCAAGCCATTCCAGGACATCCAACGCCGCACGCAGATTCCAACGGGCCATCTCATTGGTATAGGCGTTATTGTCCACATGGTCGTGGTATTCATCAGGGCCAATAACATCACTAATCTCATAACGGTCTAAATCCGCCACCCACTCGGCACGGCTGCCCCAGAAACGCGCGGTTTCCAGGATAATCTCTGCTCCATAGTCCCGCATAAAGGCATCATCACCGGTAACCTGCCAATGAAGCAAGACACTATAGGCAATGTCGGCAGAGATATGCAACTCGATATCGCCACACCAGATACGAATCAGTTCTCCATTAGGCAACGGAACCCATTTGGGCGTGGTCTCATCGCCGGTTCCGGCACTCTCCCAGGCATACATTGCACCCTCGTACCCCTCAGCCTGGGCCTTGCGACGGGCACCGCCCAAGGTATGGTAGCGGTATAGCAACAGACGACGCGCGGTCTCCGGTTGGGTATAGATAAAGAAAGGCAGCATAAAGATTTCGGTATCCCAGAAGGCATGGCCGCGATAGCCAAAGCCACTGAGGGACTTAGCCGGAATACTAACCCGGTCATCGTGCCGGGGAGCAGCAATAAGCAGTTGGAAGAGGCTGTAACGCAATGCTAAGTCGGCCGCAGCATCCCCCTCAATCACAATATTGCTGGCTTCCCAGACTTCGGCCCAGGCAGCCGTGTTAGCCTCTCGCAACGCTTCATAGCCCTGCGCCTGGACTTCTTGCAAAGCTTCTATCGCCGTCTGACGCGGAGACTCCACATCACGGGAGGTGTAAATCGTCACCAACTTATCGGCGGTCAGGGTCTGCCCCAATGCCAATTCAGAACTGGCGACCAATGTGGGGCACCAATGACAATCCTGGTAAGCATAGACGGCCATCGCGTCGTCGGTCCGCAAACTACAGGCTTCAACGAGCATATGGGCAGTCTTCTTCGTCTGCACCTCGATAAACGCACCTTCTGGCATTTGCCCCTGGTCCAGGAATTTCCAGTGAAGCCATCCATCGTTATCCACGTGGCCCGGCAACCCGGCTTGGATAACAACCTGCCCGCTAAAATCCACCGGGGTTACTTGGCACCGGACGGCCAGGACGTGTTCCTGGGCCATGCTGGCGAAACGCTCGAAGACAATGTCCACCGTATGACCGGCAGGACTCTGCCAGCGTATATGGCGGCTTAAAACACCGTTCTTCAAGTTAAGCTTGCGCCGGTATTCCAGCACCTTGCCACGGTCCATACGGAAGCGCTCACCCTCGATAAATACGGTAAGTTGTATCCAGTTAGGGGCATTGACTAACTCAGTATAGACAATGGGGATATCGTCAAAGACACCGTTGACCAGCGTGGCTGCATTTTCATTAGGATATCCCTCCTCGAAAGTCCCTCGCGTACCCAGGTAACCATTACCCATAGTAAAAACTGTTTCTTTATACTGCAATTCTTCACTTAAAAAATTATTTTCCACAATAAAATTATTACTCATGTTTTAATTCCTCTTATGGGCGTGTTTAACATGTGAGCACTAAACCGTCCGAAAAACGGAAGTGCTCTTGACTTTATTAGAAAGATCCAGATTCAAGAAGTAAGTCTACGACCAGGAGTTGCTACATTTCAAGAAGTTATCCTATCGACACTCCACTGGAAGCACGCACAATCAAATCGGGTTCCAGGAGAACCTGCCGTCTTTTCAGTTTCTCTCCTCGAATCAAGCTCAAAAGCATCTCAACGGCCAAATGTGAGACCGCCTTGATAGGCTGACGCACCGATGAAAGCGATGGATGGATATATTGTGCGGTTGGAATATCATCGAAGCCCACAATTGCCATATCTCTGCCGGGTTGTAAACCCATAGCATATAACTTGTTGATCACTCCCAGGGCAATCATATCGCTCATTGTCACCACACCTGTGGGCCGGCGGTCTGGGGGGAGATGCATTAGTGTCTCAATAGCCGTCGCAGATTCATCCACAGAGTTCAGGCAACGAACCGTCCATTGCGGGTCCGCAACCAGCCCGATCTCCTTATAGGCCCGTTTATACCCGGCATAGCGATACTCACCGGTAAGTGAGTCTTCCGGCCAGGCCAAGATGCCTACTCGCCGGTGGCCCAGGTCGAAGAGATGTTTAACTGCCTTGTAAATGCCGGTCTCCCCATCTACATCCACGTAGGGGAAATCCCAAGCTTCATTGGCCCGTCCGAAAGCGACAAAGGGAAAACCACGGTCCAGGAGACAACGGATCCGGGGGTCATTCTCATTGGTATCGGACAGGATAAAGCCATCCACGCGGCCGGAGGTTAATAGTTCCTCATAAGGGGACCAAACATCATCCCCGGTAGAACCGGCAAAGGTCAAGATGTGATACCCTTCAGCTTCGGCGGCCTCGGCCATGCCGTAGATAAAGCGATCCAAGACCGGGTGCCAGTGGTCCTTGGGGAGTGGATGCCAGCTATAGCCCAGGATACGGCTCTCCTGGGTGCGCAAGTTGCGGGCACGCACATTGGGCCGGTATCCCAAAGCAGCAGCGGCAGCAAAGACCCGCTGCCGGGTTTCATCGCTGATGGAGTCAGCATTATTAAACGCATACGAGACGGTGGCGATGGAGACGCCAGCTTTCCGGGCAACATCTTTAATCGTAACTGATGATTTTCTAGGCATTGTGTTTTACTCACTTAAACGTTTAAGTGAAAGGGTAAAAAAATATCTCTGGTTCTTTTTAGTTAGCTTAAACGTTTAAGTAAATTATAATACCTGATGTTACGTTTGTCAAGAGGTTTATTAAAGTTTTTAACAATCTGATTGTGGGTGGGTTTCACTTTTAGGGTAGATTGGGCCTGCTGCATGGCTAACAACTTACAAACCGGATAATTTGACGCTTTTGGGGATCGTGAAACACACACTACACCTGTAACATGAGGTTAACTACACTATAATGTTGTAAAGAAGCAATGAAAGGATATAACTATGGTCACAGTGGTAAATGCTTTACCGCAAACTGGCCGATTAGAAATTGACATCAAAGTCTCGGCGGATATCAACATTTCGGCTTATGCCGCCCAGCAAAAGGTCAATGACTTTGTACTAAGTGACATCAGCTATATGATGCATGCCGGTAAAGCGCAACTCATACTGGATAAACGTATCTATTGGCGTGTACCTGTAATCCTATCGCTTACCCGTCACGGCGACGTTGGCGAGGTTGGCGTTATTGATGTAGATGTTGAAACAGGGCAGATGCATGTCACCCCACAGCACATAGCGGAGATCAATAACCGTGCCGAAAGTCTTACTCTCAGTATCTCATCAACAGCAACACAGTGACGGCGATTGTCTTACCGCGTGCGCAGCAATGGCAGTAGACTACTATAAAGCGACTTTCCAACAAGCCAAAAACCGTCCAGGAAGTGAAGAGACTTCCTGGACGGTAAAACAAATCACTA
>JAFGKB010000161.1 GCA_016928755.1 Anaerolineae bacterium
AACAGTCCCCGTTTTCTATATTTTTTAGGAGGCTTGCCGCATGATAAGTGGTAGGTAGATATGCTTATAGGCCCAAACTAATCCGTATTCATTTGTGCTGTCTAACTGGACGACAAAATGGTTGTTGCCCATATCCTGGTTTATTTTCGTAATCCCTGACCCAAACCACAGCCAGCGGTTGGAAGTTCCCTGCCATTCACGGTGAAGTATTTCCAGCTCACTCTCCACGACTTTAGCCGGCAGTGACGCAAGATACGCCATATCTGCTGTCAGCGGGGCTGCGAAGGTATAATCGGTGGGATTTACTCCATTTGATAAAGCTACGGCCAGCCGGAACCCCTGTTTGGCCCAGATATAGTCTGGCGCAGTCTCCACATCATCCAGGGGAATACAGAGCACCCGAGTATCTTCTGTAGGTACGGCCCCGGCCGGGATTGTAATTGTAATCGGCAAGGTTTGGGCATCCTGAACATTTTCACAATACAACGTGGTAGCTCCACTTCCCGGTCCTAATGGATCCGTGGCAAAGACGCGGGTACGGCCAAATATCGCGACCCGGCCATTATAAATTGGTACATAGGCCAGGTCGGACACCGGGTCAACCGCCACATCTGGAGGGGTCTGACCCATTGGGAAGGTTTCCAAAGCCACCGTCCCGCTTAGCACAGTGACTGCACCGGTCTCATCGGCCCCAATGGTGACATAGACGTAACCGCTATTAGGATTTACTGCAATTGATTTCGGCACTGCCATCAGAGGTACTTCTGTCGCCAGCTTCTGCGTGCCACTTAAAACCGTTAACCATCCCTGGGAATTCTGGGGGTCGGTGGTATCACTAGAGAGCACGTAGACGTAACCGGCCACCGGGTTGGGTGCAATCTCCCCCGGTTCATTAATATCATCTATAGTCGTGACTAAGTGTGTGTTCTGTAAGATGCTGACACTATTATCCCCGCTGTTGGAAACATATACATAGCCACTGTCCTGATCAACAGTAATTTGTGTCGGGCTACTCCCTACCGGTATTGTAGCTGTAACGGTTAGGTTCTCTAGCACAGAGATACTATTAGCCTCTCTATTGGCTACATACACATAGCCGGTCACAGGATTCACCGCAATAGCAACCGGTCGCTGGCCTACTTCTAATGAGACAAGTTCTTTCGTCTTGCTGATAATAACCACTTCATCTCGTTCCGGCAATGCCACGTAGGCGTAACCGGTTGTAGTCAATACGGCCACTGCTCCAGAGACCCCATTGACATTGACTGTATTGGTCAACAGCGTAGTGCCCTTGATGACCGATACCGCATTCCCTCTGGATGTAACGTAAGCCAGGCCCCGGTCTGGGTCCGTCGCCACATTGACCGGGGAGCCGATATCAATTGCGTGGGTGAAAGATAAGCCACGGAAGACGGCGATACCTTTCTGGGCCACTATATACGCATAGCCCATACTTTCCGGTACAGCCGGGTCCGCCGGTATAATCGCCACGCTGCGGGCATCGAAACTCCAAGGTTCTAGGATCACGACGTAGGGTGGGCTTAGCTCATCAGCCGAAACCGTTACCACAAATATACCTAACACCAACAAAGCCAACATGATGGCCAATCCCACAGCACGGGATAATTTTGCCATGTTATCCTCCTTTGCTTTAAGCGTTAATTAATAAGCTTAGTTATTATATCCTCATAATAGTTAGGTTGTGCAAGAGTGTCAAATTAAAGAGTTATCCAACGTCCCCGTTATTTCTACAGCGGAACACCTGCCGTTGCGTAACACGTGCGCTTGACTTTTATCTTCTCTCATTATAAGATTATTTATACTGTATCTGCGCTCAAATCGAGCTAATACAATTTAGTTTTCTATCTTTGTAGTATTGCATAGTTCTCTATTTACTCATAGCTTAACTTTTCTATAAAAGAGGAGGTTAACAATGTCAAAAATCATCTCTGTACACTCTTTTCGTGGTGGCACAGGTAAGTCAAATACAACGGCAAATTTGACGGCTCTTATCGCCCAGGCCGGTAACCGGGTGGGTGTTATTGATACAGATATTCAATCCCCAGGTATCCACGTCCTATTTGGATTAGATGAAGACCATATGGACAAATCCCTGAATGATTATCTGTGGGGTCGCTGTGCCATTGAAGAGACCGCTTACGATGTCGGCCCAACACTAAAAGTTGGAGAAGGCAATGTGGCAATTATGAGTGGCGGTATATATCTTATTCCCTCAAGCCTCAAAGTAGGGGAGATTGCCCGGGTCTTGCGTGAAGGGTATGATGTCAGCATTCTCAATGACGGCTTCCAAGACCTGGTAAGCCGGCTTGACCTGGATTACCTGTTGATTGATACGCATCCGGGACTGAATGAAGAGACGTTGCTCTCCATTGCTATTTCCGATGTCCTGGTCCTTATACTGCGGCCCGACCAACAAGACTTCCAGGGGACTGCTGTTACTGTGGAAGTGGCCCGCAAGCTGGATGTTCAACGGATGCTCTTGGTGGTCAATAAAGTCCTGCCGTCTTTTGATTTTGATAGCCTCCGCAAGCAAGTAGAAGACACCTATCATACCCCAGTAGCCGGTATTTTGCCATTGTCCGAGGATATGGTGCGGTTAGCCAGCCGGGGTGTTTTCTGCCTGGAATATCCCAACCATCCCCTCACAAAACGGCTGAAGGATATTGCGGAACAAGTAATGGCTGAGGGGTAAAACCTCAGCCTTCTTTAAATAAAGACAAGCGTTAATCATTATTAATCCAGGTTACACTTATTATCTTAAGGAGGTAATCATGAGCTCAGGGCTATTTCAACGTTTACAAGACGAGCTAGACGCTCAAGAAAAAGCTGCCGGTCTAAGCATGGCCGATGTATTAGCCCTGCCGGATCCACTCCGCAATCTGGTCAACTGGATGATTCGTGAACAACAGGTAGAACTCACCGAAATTATGGAATATGCGGATCAGGATAGAAATGCGACGGCGTCAATGCTGGAAAGTCTACTAGAAAAGGGTTTGGTCAGTAAAAATGAGCGACAGGGAAAGGTTTATTACCGGATAAGATTAGCACCCAAACGAAGACGCGAAATTCCACTGAATATATGGGAGTCTATGGAAAAGATAATCGACCAACAGCAAGGAGGAGAAATATCATGAAGTGCTTCTTCTGTGAAAAACCAGCCCGTGGTGTATGTCGCTTCTGTGGACGTGCCATTTGTGAGGATCACACACATACGATGCCTTATATTATTACTGTTTATGTAGGAGAGGGCAATACGCCCAAATCCATTGTCGTGGGGGACGCGCTCTATTGTGGGACGTGTAAACCACAGCCCGAACCGATAGAGATGCCGGAAATATACTAATGCCATCTTTGAGCTTCGATACCATTACAGTCCCTCTTTACGATGAGAGCCGCTATTTCAACCCGGTGAGATTTAATGCGTCGCTCGATTTTATTGTCCAGCGCTACCCGCCCCAACACTTTCCACAGGTTATAGAACCGGGCATCGGTACCGGACGGATTGCTATCCCCTTGGCCCGGAGAGGCTACAGTGTTAAAGGTAACGATATTTCCTATAAGATGCTCAAGCGGCTAAAGGAAAAAGTTAATGGGGAATTGGGGTCAATCCCAATAACCTATCAACTCGGTGATGCAACCCGCTTGCAATTCCGAGATCGGGCCTTTGATATGGCAATTGTCACACATCTGTTTCACCTGGTACCAGACTGGAAAACAACTATTGCCGAATTATTGCGCGTTACAAAAGCCAACGGGCCGATCATTATGATCGATACCGGTTGGGGGGCCGAAATTCCACAACTCAATCGCAGGTATACTGAACTATGCAGCGAGTTCGGACAACCGGTTGAACCGGCGGGGACGTATAAAGAGGAACTGATCATTAAGCACTTTAAACATCTCGGTTGCCGGGTTGAGATAATTAATAAACGTTGGCAATGGGTGGCACGAAATCATCTGGGGCAATCACTCTCCTTCATCGAAAAACGGGCCTATTCCTTTACGACTTATGCCAGTCTGGATATACATCAAAAGGTCGTCGCGGTTTTAAAATCTGAACTTGAGGCCCAGTATGGGAGCTTGGATGTGGAAATAGAAACCCAAGACGAAATTAGTATGGTCATCATGCATTCGAGCGATGATAAAATTACAAAATCCGGCACCTAATTCTCTAGAAACGCAACAAAACTCCAGGTTCAGCCGGACCGGGGAAAGGGGCATTGTCCTGATTATGGGATTACTGCTCCTAATCAATGCCATTGCGCAACGTATCTCCGGCATTGTTGCTATCAGCGGCTTCCTTGATGTGAGCAACACCGAACAGATTTTGTTGGTCTGGATCGTGGATATGGTGGTGATTATTGTTATCACGGGATTACAATCTTTGATCATCGACCGTTTTGAGCGGGTCATACTTATACGCCGGTTACTATTGGGGTTTATGGTGATATTTATTGCCTTGCGCCTGTTTTTCCCACTGTTCTCCAATGGTCTGAACTACGCACTGCTCTATTTAATATCGGAACAACAGTTGTTCTTCTTCCCGCTAGTTTTCTGGATTTTCTGCAATGATATTTTCTCTATGGCAGAATCCAAACGCTTATTTCCCCTGATCGCCAGTTGGGGCTTTGTGGGCAAACTTATCGGCATTGGACTGGCGGCTGTCACTCCTTATGGATTGCAAAAGCTTAATCTTGATTCCCAAGAGGTACTCCTATTCAATGCTGGTCTTTATGCACTGGCATACTTACTGGCACAGTGGGGACTCAGTAAGATAGAGCTACATCGTCCCCAACCGCAACTAGAGAGCCTACGCGAGACATTAACCGAGGGGTGGGGCTTTGTGCGCGAAGTGCTGTCATTCCGTTACTTGATGTTAGCGATTTTACTCTTGCTGGTATGCGACACAATCTTAGAATTCCGGTTCCTCGAAGTTTCAGAACGTGCATATCCCAACGCCGGCAATTACCAGACCTTCTACAGTCTTTACTATTTAGGATTTACGCTTGTTTCCTTTGCTATCCAAGGGTTAATCTCTGGAGACATTATTGCCAGTATCGGGCTGAAGAATACATTCTTTATCTTGCCTTTTAGTGCATTAGCCGGGGGTGTGTGGATGCTGGTCCAACCGGGATTGGTGAGCGGAGTCGGTGGCGTTCTATTGCAGAAAATACCGGAGTTCACCATAGATGAATCGGCCCGCAAGACATTACAATCTCTGGTGCCCGAAGAACGCCGGGGCCGGGTCAGTATATTTATGGATAGCTATCTATTGGCTGTGGGGACTATTCTTGGCAGCGTAATCACCGGGTTGGTGCTTATTGTCACCCGGTGGCCGGGTAGTGGATTACAAACAGAACCTTTTTACATCTATCTTCCTATAGCTATCCTCTGCGCCCTGCTGGCTGTGGGATTTATATTCAAGATGCGTACTCATTATGATAGCAGTTTGTTAAACTGGCGGCTCAAACGCCGGCAGCGGGGTAAAAGTATATTGGATAAATTAGATTTTTAAAGATTGGACTTTAGGTTGGTGGATCATGTTAGTTGGATTGACCTATGACTTGAGGGACGAACATCCCCCATATATGAATGCACCCTCTGACTATAATACAGAGTTTGAATCTCCCGAAACTGTCGCCGCTTTAGAGGCAGCTATCACGAGCCAGGGACATACAGTTCAGAAGATAGGCAATGTTTATAAACTGGTGAAGTTCCTCGCGGCGGGGAACCGGGTAGATATTGTCTTTAATATGGCCGAGGGATTGTGGAACCGGTCAAGGGAAGCCCAGGTTCCGGCGCTCTTAGAAGCCTATCAAATCCCCTATACCGGTTCAGACCCCCTGACATTGGCCCTCGGTCTGGACAAAGGGATGACAAAGACATTCTGGCTTGCGAATGGATTGGCTACCCCACCATTCTGGGTGGTTAACGCAATTGAGGACCTGGAGCAACTAAACTTTTACCACACCTCACACCGACAGTCACCCCTTGGATTTGAGGAGGAACGGCAAAAACCGGACTTTGGCTATCCTTTATTTGTTAAGCCATTGCACGAAGGTTCCTCTAAAGGTATTACAAAAGATTCTATTGTGACCACCGAGGAAGCCCTCTATCGGAGAGTCGCTTGGATGCTAAAATGGTACCAACAACCGGCAATCATAGAAGCGTATCTACCCGGGCGGGAATTTACAGTGGGTATCCTGGGAACCGGTGAGAATGCCAGGGTGGTGGGAGTCGGAGAAGTACTCCTCGCTACCATTGATGGGGTACACGGTCTGGAGCAAAAAGAGGGGTGGCACGGGCGTGTACAAGAGAAGCTTAAGGGCGTAGAGTTCCCATTAAGAGGACAACTGGCAAACTTAGCCTTAAAAGCTTATAATGTTCTTAGTTGCCGGGATGCCGGGCGTGTAGATATGCGTGTTGACGGAGGAGGACATCCCTATTTACTTGAAATCAACCCAATTGCCGGATTGCATCCGCGCCATTCCTCTCTCCCTATTCTCGCCAAGCAAGCGGGCCTTTCGTTTAATGAACTTATAACTGAGATTTTACAAGGGGCTATTGATCGGATATCCCTTAAGGAGTAGAGCAATGACCGAGTCAAAAGAAAAAAAACAACATGTTTTTATTAGCCTGCGCTTTAAAATACTACTGGGCTTCACACTCTTATTTAGCATAGTCTTTGCGTTAGCGTTTTATTGGTTTTATACCTTTGCCACCCAACAAGCAATGTATCAAATCCAGGCAGACTTAACGAACACTCTTAACGCTGCTATTGTGGGTTTAGATGGGGATGAATTTGACGCCCTGGCAAGAGAGGGAGAACCCAATGCCGAAGGGTTCAGTGATGACCCGCGTTATTGGAACCAGTTGGACTGGCTTGACACGGTTCACAATATAGAGCCGCGGGCCTTCCTCTACACCTATGTAAAGGGTACTAACACCAACGAAGTACTTTTTATCAATGATAGCACGGTCAAGAACAATCCCTATCCAGACCGCACCCCACCGAAATTTTTAGAGTCTTATATCAGTGCCGGTGCTATGTTAGAATCATTTGCGGCTCCGGTCACTCTTGAAGAACCGTACATCGATAAATGGGGAAGTTGGGTTTCTGCTTACGCGCCCATTACCAACTCAGACGGGGAGAAAGTAGGAGCGATGGGCGTGGATTTCCTGGCAGATTATGTGAAGGAAGTGCAACAAGCCATTATTAATAATATTCTCATGGCATTTGGAGTTACGTATTTAGTCCTCTTCCTGATGGTTTTCTTGATGTCTAACACCCTTACCCAACCGGTTATTACACTTACCAAAGCTGCCGAGCAGGTTGCTGAAGGTAATTACGAACAAAATATAAGCATCTTACACGAAGGCCGGCTCCGGGACGAAGTGGCAACAATGGCCGAGGTTTTCGAAATGATGATTGGTAAAATATATGCCCGCGAACAATCTCTGAAAAGTGAAGTTCGCAAGTTGCGTATAGAGATTGATGAAGCGAAGAAACAACGGCATGTTGAAGAGATTACCGAGAGCGAGTATTTCAGGAGTTTGCAAGCGACAGCAAAGAAGATGCGGGAACAGGTACAGGATCGAGAACAAGAGGAATGAGATACTATGCCTGCTAGAGAAGGATTAGAGGAAAAATTAGAAGTTCTTAAGCCACGTTTGGAAAAGTACCTCCCAAATACGTTAAGGCTGAAGCTGGATACAGAACTGACAAAACAAGATTTGACCGAGATTGCGCAAAGTCTTGAGTCACTTCAACACAACTTACAGACCTATCTCCCGCGCAAACTTCATACTCCCGCAAACCTGGGCCGAGTTCCTAAGGGCGGATGGGTAGAAGGAACAGCGCTTTTTGCCGATGTAACGGGCTTCACTCCCTTAACTGAACATCTGCGGCAGTTAGGAGATGAGGGCGCGGAACAACTCAATAAGATGATTAACGACCTCTTTGCCGCGATATTAGGCCCCCTGACCCACTCACATGGGGAGTTGCTTATTTTCGCCGGGGATGCTATCCTCGCCTATTTCCCAAAACGCAGTGGGGATGAGGATGCGCTGTGGGCAGCCCGTGCCGGACTGCGTATGGTTCGGGCGATAGCGCCCTTTGACGCTTTGCCGGTTCCTCTAAGTATGAGCGTGGGTCTGGCCCGTGGTCGTTTCTTTGAAGCTCTGGTCGGCAGCACCCAAAGGAGAGAGTTACTGAATACCGGTGGCCCGATCCAACAATCCATGCTGGCCGAGGGAATGGCCGAACCAGGGGAAGTCAGTTTGGCACCCAATATCGCTCCCTTACTCGAAGAGCACTTTAATACCCGGCTGGGACCGGATGGACACTCGATTATTATTGACGATTTAGGGGAAGAACTGGATACTTATGAGCTATCCCGGCCTACAGCACGCCGCCGGCGTGGTCGCTTGTTATTATTAGAGAGTGACCCCTTGGCCATCGCCCAGGCCGTAGAAGAGTCGCTGGTTGAGATAGAGACCCTATCGCTCTTCTTCCCACCGGATATTTTACATTTGATTATGGCACACCAACAAGATCGCCAATTCCCCGGTGAGCACCGGCTGGTATCTGTAATGTTTGTGAACTTACGCGGTTTCGAGACGCTGCTAGAAATGCTTGACCCCGAAGGAATTCCTATCCTGACCAACTGGATTAATGATTATTTCAATATGGCATGGGAAACGATAAACAATGCCGGGGGATTGATCAGCCACATTGACCCGTATGCCAAAGGTTTTACGCTGCTATGTCCTTTTGGTGCGCCGTTGACCGGTGAAGAGATGCCTAAGCGTGCTGTGGCGGCGGCGTTACAACTTAATACCCACCTAGAACGCCTCAAAGAATCCTTGCAGAAAAGGTTAAGGACACTACCGGATATATCAGAAGACCTGATCACCAATCTCCCCCTGGCACACCATATCGGGATTACCTATGGCCCTATTTACACCGGGAGTACCGGCTGGCAGGAACGCCGGGAGTACGTGATACTCGGTGACGATGTAAACCTCTCTGCCCGCTTGATGAATAAGACAGAGCCTAATCAGATTCTCATCAGTGGTTGGGTATATGAACAGGTTGACCAGGCGTTTGAATGCAAGACCCTGCCACCCGTAAAATTAAAGGGAAAGTCCAAGCCCGTGCCCATCTATGAAGTTCTACGGCAGCGGCTGTCTACGCCCTGGCTTACCGAAACGGCAAAAGAGCCGCTTATTGGCCGGGAAGTTGAACTTGAGAAGTTAGAGAACTTCTTGGGACAATTGCAGACAGAACGCGGGGGGATTATCACCCTGATTGGGGAGACTGGTATGGGCAAGACTCGGCTGGCCGCTGCGGTAGCCAGCCAGGCACAGCAACGCGGAATCACAGTGCTTGCCGGTCGCTGTCTCTCTTATGCCCAGGCCACCCCCTATATCCCCTGGATTGAGGCATTTTGGCGCTGGTTACAATTAGAGAACACCAACTCACTAGCCGCCCAGCGGGAGAAGATCCAGCAACAACTGGCTATGCACAATCTCAATCGAATGATTGGACCCCTTACTTCCCTACTTATTCCGGCCCCGACTCCAGGGGCAACCCTGCATACCATCGTTGAACAAAAGGCAACTGTCTCCGAGGGTGTATATGATGCTTTACAACAGCAACTAGATACCAGGACGGCAGATGAGGCGGCCAGTACCGGGCAACCGGATGGCTTATATAAATTATTAAACAAGCAGTTACAACAAAGAACACCCCAGGTGTCACAACCGGTATCGCTATGGACACGCATCCAGAGCACAATTAAGCCGGGGCAAGTTACCGTAGATTTATTGACGGCTTTGAGCCAAAAAAGCCCGGTTCTGTGTATTATTGAGGATTTACAGTGGTCAGATCAGGCATCTTGGGAAACACTGCTCAAACTGGCCGCTACCGTCTCCAATACGTCAATTCTGATACTGGTGACGGCCCGGCCTGGCCCGGAGACGGATGAATGGGTTGCCAAAGTAAAGGACTTGAGTCAAAAAGCCGGGACATCCTTGTGGTCCCAAGCCGTGCTCAACGTAGCGCATTTTGAACTAGAGGGATTATCCCCAACCGGGACAGCGGTACTGGCTGCCGCCATCTTAAATACTCAGCCGGCTATGAGTTTGGTAAACTGGCTCTATAATCATACCCAAGGCATTCCTCTATTCATCACCCAGGTACTCTATACCTTAAAAAATCTGGATAAGCTAGAGCGGGACGCTAAAACAGGGCAGATTGTGTTGAGAGATGAATTAGTGACGCTGCCCCCTACAGTCCGGGAGATTATGCTCAGCCGGGTTGACCGGTTGCCGGAAGAGATACGCACAATTTGTAAAATTGCCGCAGTTATCGGTGAGAGTATCCCTGCTGACCTGCTGGCCCAACATACCTCTTTCACCTTGGAGACATTACTAAAGCATATTGAGGTCTTGGCAGAACAGTCTTTTATCAGGCCCCGCCCACCGGCTTTGGAGTACGCATTTACCCATCCTCTGTTGCGTGAGGCTATCTATGCCAGTATCCCCTATGCGCAACGGCGGGCTTGGCACCGGGCCATAGCCGATGTGATAGCAAAGGACACCGAAGAGAATATCTACCAAAACCTAGAAACTCTAGCGCACCATTATACATTGAGTGAAGCCGCCATTCCGGCCATCCGGTATAATCGTTTAGCCGGCAATAAAGCCCGTAAACATCAGGCGTGGAAAGAAGCAACCGGCTATTACCAACGCGCACTACAGATCACAGGCTCTGATCCTAATATTCCTGTGGAACGCAGTCGCACATACGAAGCGTGGGGGGACTTATTAGCCTTGAGTGGAGACTACCCCAAAGCATTCGACACTTACCAGGCAGCGATTGCCTTACAACCCGGTTTCGCCCGCTGGACTGTGAAGCAAAAGTTACTTTTGCCGCTTTTAGATAAAGCATACCAAGATAGCGCAGAACTTTGGGAATTACGGACAACTATAGACACTGAGGAAGAGCTATACCCGTGGCTAATTGCTGCGTGTGGGTGGTTAGCCTACCAATCACAAGACCTGGAACATGCCCGCACTTACTGGGAAATGGGATTCAAGCAAGCTACTACAACCACAGCCCAGACAGCGTTAAATGCTTTGCTTAAGGGCGATATCCCACCCCATTATGAGATCCTACTAAAGTTGATTCTTGAATCAACGGCTGAAAAAACCGGGCAGTAGAGTTTATGGCTGTAGCTCACTTTTAAGGTTAATTTTGAACCACCTTGGGCATATGATATACTTCTATAAAAGAGATTTAAATGGCACTGGGTAATATTTGGGGTTCTTTTTTACACGGCCTGGCTTTCTTTAGTCTAAGCCTGACAGTTATATTCTTGCAATATCGCAGCCATCGGATTATGCTATCCCGGCGGCTTAATTGGCTAGGTATCTTTGCATTTTGCGAAGCGTTAATAGCCTGGGATGATTTATTAATCGTCCTTGTGCCACGGCTATTGCAACCCGTGGTCTTAGGCATCGGTTACGCGCATCTATTGGCTTTTAGCCTACAAACCTTCCGTCCAGATGCGGAATTGCCGGTAGACCCGAAGCAACTCTTAATTGGACTGCAAGTCTATTGGGCGATTGTATACGGATTGGCTATAGCCCTTAGTTACCCAGAGCTTAATAACGCGGTAATAGCCAGCGAGGTCATCATTCGCTATACCTTGGGCGTGCCCGGCGGCATCCTGGCCGCATTCGGATTACGGGCACAAAGCTACCAGACCTTGGACCTCAAATTACGGGAATATATCCGCCCCTATTTACGAGTCGTTGAAAGTATGATGGGTATCTTCGGTATTCTTAATCTTTTTCTTGTTCCCTGTGCCCACTTTTTCCCGGCAAGTATTATTAACCACCAACTTGTACCTATATCGCACAATTTCATCTGGGCCATCGTGGGGATAGGCATTGCGGTGGGCTTGGCTAAAGCCCTAACAACGGTACAATCTGAGATAGAGTCCTGGATCGAAGGTGTAGAACGTATCCAGGCATTAACAACCGACCGGGAGCGCATCAGCCGTGACCTACATGATGGTATTATCCAATCCATCTACGCTTCAGGGTTGTTACTGGAAGGGGTCAAGCATATGATCCCCTATGATCCAGAGACTGCCCAGGGGCAGATTGCTAAAGTTATGGATAATCTGAACGAGACCATCCAGGATATACGCCGCTATATCTTTGATTTACGCAGTGATATGCCCGATGATGATGTACTCTCTGGGATTCAGCGTTTGCTGCGTGACTTTCGGGTCAACACCTTGTTAGAGACTGAATTTGAGACTACCGGTAATCCGGTTCCGATTCTCTCTATTGAACGCCGGCGACATATCTTTCAGATCGTGAGGGAGACCCTGGCGAATACGGCAAAACACGCCCAGGCGAAATGGGTGAAGATTCATTTGAACTATACAGCAGAGGCCCTTAACTTGACCATTGCTGATGATGGTGTGGGGATGGAGACTCTCCTGGTAAGTAAGGGTTATGGGTTGCGTAATATCCGGGAGCGAGCACGTTTGCTTGACGGCATTCTGAGAATCGAGAGTGCCCCTGCCCAAGGGGTCACTGTTCACTTAACTGTACCCTATGATAGAGGAAGATAGAAATGGCATTGAGGATTTTAATTGTAGATGATCACGAAGTGGTCCGCCTTGGATTACGTGCTTTACTGAGCAGCCAGCCGGATTTTGTTGTTGTGGATGAGGCCGGCACGGCGAAGGAAGCCGTCGAGAAGGCAAAGATTCACCATCCCGATGTAGTAGTGATGGATGTACGCCTACCGGGCAAGAATGGCATTGAGGCTTGTCGCCAGATTAAGGAGCAGGTTCCTGAGACACAGGTTATTATGTTAACGTCGTATGCAGAAGATGAGATTCTATTCGACGCGATTAGTGCCGGGGCTGCGGGTTATGTACTCAAGCAAGTCGGCAGTGATGAACTTGTGCGCGCCGTCCAGTGCGCAGGACGCGGGGAGGCTTTACTTGACCCTGCCGTGACACAACGAGTACTGGAACGGGTCCGCGAAGCCGACCGGCAAAAACGCGCGGCGGCATTTGGTGATCTTACTGAGCAGGAATTGCGGGTATTGGGATTAGTTGCCGAAGGGCGTACTAACAAAGAGATAGCTAAGGAGCTTTTCTTGGGAGAAGGGACAGTACGCAACTATGTAAGCAGCATACTATCCAAACTAGGATTGACCAACCGGGCCGAAGCCGCCGCATATGCTGTCCGGCACGGCCTACACGAATACCTGGAACAATACGGCTAATCCCAAAAACGAGATTTTACAGATGCGATTTTAGGGTCTGTAAAAGAATAATTTCCCGCACAAACGCCCCCGAGGACGGGGGCTTAGAGCTAGAACACAGGAAGTTGTACTTTTCTGAACCCGTTTGGTTCCCGGCTCTAAAAGTCCGGCTTTCGCGATAGGATCGGGTACTAAATTATTACATTTTTCCCTGGTTTGTGCTTCAATAGCAGGAATACATAGCCAAACCAGGGTGTTTTTATATCTATAGGGAGAGATAAGATATGGCTGAACCGACAAAAAAGAAGACAGTAGCTAGATTGCTGACCGCCGATTTCGTGATTACAATGGACGAAGACTACACCATCTACGCCCCTGGGGCCGTTGCCATTGATGGTGATGCACTGGTTGCAATCGGACCACAAGAGGAAATCCTGGCAACCTATGCCGGCAAGGAACAAGTAGACGCCGGAAATGCTGCCATTATGCCCGGTCTAGTCAATGCCCACGGGCATGTTCCTATGACGCTCTTACGAGGGCTGGCCGACGATTTACGGCTGGATGTATGGTTGATGGGGTATATGATGCCTGTAGAACGGGAATTCGTGAATCCGCGTTTCTGCTGGCTTGGGACACAACTCGCCGCCGCCGAGATGATCCGCTCTGGCACCACGACCTTTATGGATATGTACTACTTCGAGGAAGCGGTCGCGGATGCAACGGCTCAGGCCGGGTTAAGGGGTGTCTGTGCCCAGAGTATTCTCAAGTTTCCTTCTCCGGATGCCGGTAGCTACGAAGAGGCACTGGACAGGGCACGGGATTTTATTATGCGCTGGAAAAACCACCCGTTGATTATTCCGGCCCTCGCCCCCCACGCGCCGTATACCGTGACGCCGGAACTCATCAAGGGGGCAGTCGCTATCGCCCTGGAATTTGACAGTCCGTTGCATATCCATATTGCCGAAACGGCGCAAGAGGTAGAGGATCATCGCAATGCCTATGATATGCCGCCGGTACCCTGGCTTAAGAAGTTGGGGGTATTTGAGACCAAAGCAACCGCCGCGCACTGTGTTCATATTGACGAAGGCGAAATGCACACCTTCCTACACTATAACGTAGGGGTAGCCCACAATCCCTCTAGCAACCTAAAACTCTCCAGTGGCTTCGCCCCGGTCAAGCAGATGTTGGATATGGGGCTTAATGTAGGTATCGGCACAGATGGCCCGGCCAGCAATAACGACCTGGATATGTTCGAGGAACTACGCCTGGCGACGATGATCGCAAAAGGTATTACAATGGATCCTACAACCCTACCCGCCCGCCAAACATTGGAGATGGCAACGATTATGGGGGCCAGGGCTATGCATATCGAGGACTTAACCGGTTCACTGGAACCAGGGAAACGGGCAGATCTGATTATCCTGGGATTGGATAAAATACGCCAAGCCCCTCATTTCCGCCGGGACCCCGAGAGTATCTATTCCCGGATTGTCTACGCATCCCACGCCGAGGATGTACGGGATATGCTGGTCAATGGCAAATGGCTGATGCGGAACCGTCAGCTACTGACTGTGAACACCGCCGCGCTACGGGCCGAAGCGGATGCCTTGGCCGGTAAGATTGACAAGTTCCTGATCCAACGTGAGGAGAGTGTGCTCAGCAAGCTGGTGGCTATCGGTGGTGTAGCCCAGGAACACAGCTTCGAGATTCAACTCAAAGCCAAAGTGGGCAGCGAAGAAGAGCTAAAAGCCTTAGAGGAACGGCTGAAGAACGCACCAGGCATTACTATCACCCGTGGCTCACGGCGGCGACAGTACGATACATACTATGCCTTCGATGATCCCTGGGGAAACCGGTTGCGCTACCGCGAGGATGAGGTCATCCACCTGGACAGTGATGAGGTGATTACGGTTATCTACCGCCTCACGTTAACAACCCAGGCAAAGGAACGGGAATATGAACACTCGATTATTCTCTCCCGCGCCCGTTTTAACACCACTGCTACCCATAGCAAGCGCTTCTACAAGGAGTATTTTGCCCCGGAGACCGAGATAGACATAGAGAAAGAACGCCGCCGCTTCCACATCCAATATGGCGGCACCGACTTCGCCCTAAACCTGGATCGCATTATCCAACCTAAAGGGATGGGCTGCTTCCTGGAAATCAAGAGCCGCACCTGGTCACGTCAGGACGCCGAGTGCAAAGCCTCACTTATCGGGAAGTTGATGGATGTGCTGGAAGTACCCGAAGAGGCATTAGTCAGGAAAGAATACCTGGATATAGAGTTTTAAACCAGGGCATCACAAAGCTCGCAGCGGATTGCCAAATCCGCTGCTTGTCTTTAACCGCGACTCGATATCTCTATGGCCGGCTAGGTCGTAGTTATTACTGGCTCAAAGCCGTGACGATAGCCTTGATTTCAGCTCCGTTAATCACCTC
>JAFGKB010000162.1 GCA_016928755.1 Anaerolineae bacterium
ACGAAAATGAGGTGCAACGCACTTAAGAAAGTGCAGTGCACCCAGTTTAAGAGAAGATGATCTTTTTATTTTCGCAGGAGTGATTATGGAAAAAGTAACGGATTGGCTTTTACTTTGGCGACAACTGGTTGAGATGCATGCCGCAAAAGGGATTATGAAGAAGTATGCTGATGAGGGTGGAAATCAAGATGCCTGGTATCAACGGGCACGTCAGTATCACGCCAAGGTGATGGAACGTTGGCAGCAGCCGGATTCCAGCCGAGACCATATTGTGGCGCAGCTTAAGTCAAATCCCGGTTCCACATTATTGGATATTGGCGCGGGCACTGGCTCTTGGACATGCCTCACTGCCCGCTATGCAAAACATGTCACCGCAGTCGAGCCTTCCCCGGCAATGGCAGAGGTCTTGCAGGAGAACCTGGCCCAGGAATCGCTCACCAATGTCAATGTGGCCCCTGGCTCATGGCCTGATGTTGAGGTTGAACCTCACGATTTTACCTTATGCTCCCATGCGATGTACGGCTATGCGGATTTTGCCGGCTTCGTGGAGCGGATGGTGGCGGTGACTCGCAAGAGTTGTTTTATGTTATTGCGCGTACCTGTCCCGGATGGTGTGATGGCCCAGGCATGTCGTCATATCTGGAGACAACCCTATGATAGCGCTAACTTCCAGGTGGCCTACAATGCACTTCTTCAAATGGGTATCTATCCTCATGTCCAGATGGAAGATACGGGCCTCTGGCGTCCCTGGACCCACGAGACACTTGAAGAAGCTCTCGCCGATGTTAAATGGCGTTTGTGCCTTGATGGGAATTTGGAGTACGACGCCTACTTGTCAGAATTATTGCAGGAGAAACTGACGTACCAGAACGGCCAATATATATGGCCGTCGGGTGTGCGTTCCGCCTTGGTGAGTTGGTATGTCTGAGTAAAAATGCTGCCCCGCCAGATGTATGGCGGGGCAAGACCTTATCTATTGTCTATTCCGCTATCGGCAGATAGAGGTCTAGGATCATTTCCGGTGCACCTACCGGGCTTATACATTCTTCTAGCCACTGGTGGCATGCGTGTTGGTATGGGCTGTTCTCGCTCCAGGCGACGAGTGCTTTCCATGTTTTCCCGATATCTTCTATGCCTACGCACCGTGTGACAGCATATAGACCGCCGGGGAAATCTTTGACCTCGATACCTTCGCCTACTTGTGTATCTGGCCCGATAGTTATCCATTGCTCGTATCCGTAATTCGGGCTGCCTGGCGCTGGATTAGGATTGTTAAATCCGAAGAAGCGATGTCCCTCAAAACTTTCCGGAATTCCTTGTTTCTTTGCCCAATCTAATAGCTTTTCCCAGGCTATATCTTCCGGGTTTTTCCCGAAACCACTAAAACTGGCTACCTGTATCGGTTCTAGCTTCACAATTCTTACCTCTAACTCTGACATTTGTGCTATCTCCTTAAAATCTGTTTTTTCGGACACTTTTTATATTACTCCACCCTACCTGACATCTTTTGTCAGGATTTTGTGGTAATATGAACTTAAAATAAGGATTTTTTAAGGGGGATATATATGCGTGCAGACCGGCTTATCGCTATGCTTATGCTATTGCAGTCACGAGGCAGAATGACGGCCTGTGCCTTGGCCGATGCATTAGAGGTCTCAGAGCGTACAATTTACCGGGATGTTGATGCCCTGAGTATTTCCGGTGTTCCGGTTTATGCCGAACGTGGGCCGGGTGGGGGAATTGCGCTGTTGGATAGTTATCGCACAAACTTGACCGGACTGAAAGAAGATGAGGTGCGGGCATTGTTTTTTATGTTAACCATTCCCGAACCTCTGTTGGATTTAGGTGTGGGGAAGGAGCTAAAATCCGCTCTGCGAAAGCTTGCGGCTGCCTTACCCCGTATGCAGAATGCTGGCCCAGGAGACACCCGCCAGCGCATTTACCTGGATTCGGTTTGGTGGTTTCAGAAGGATGAAGCCGCCCCGCATTTACAAACTATCCAGCAAGCACTGTGGCAAAATCGTCAGTTGCGCATTATCTATCGTCTCCAGTTCGGCACACAGGTAGAACGGCTCGTTTCCCCTTATGGGTTGGTAGCGAAGACAAACGTCTGGTATCTGGTCGCGGCCAGGGATACATATCTGCGCGTTTATCGTATTTCACGTGTGTTGCAGGCTCAACTTCTGTCCAGCAGCTTTGAGTACCCAGATGATTTTGACTTGTCTACATTCTGGAAGCAGTGGTGTGCTGATTTTGAGCGAAGTCGCTCTCATTATACTGCCCTGGTGCGGGTTTCACCGGAGTTAATGGCCGATTTTGGCTACTATTTTGGTGACAATGCTCCTGCTATTCTGGCTTCTGCGACTCCGCCGGATGCCGGAGGGTGGGTGACGCTCACTCTGCCTTTTGAAGGGTTCCAGGAGGCACGCTCGCGGATTCTTGGCTTGGGGCGGGCGATAGAGGTACTGGAACCCCAAGCTCTGCGGCTGAGCGTCGCCGACTTTGCCCGGCAAGTCGTTAACTTATATGATGCATAAGCGGTCTCTGACAGATACCTTATACTGTTAGCAAAACAGTTTTTTTCTTGCGTCAGTGATGGTTGAGATGTTGTGCTAACTGTTTTACCTGGGTCTCTATTTGTCCCAATGCGTACTCTGATTGGGTAATATTTAAGTCGTGCACCGTCCAATACTCAACGCTCTCTACCCAGCTAGGAAATCGTTCTTCCATTAAAACCCGGTGTTCCGAGGCATCTAATACAACAACCTTATCTGCAGTGGTAAAATCTTCTGGCTCGACTTGTTGGGGAAAACGTTCATTTTCGCCGACCATTATGCCGCGTTGTTTAAGTCCTTCTACTGCATATTTAGAAATTGGCCCTCTGTTTTTAGTCCCCCGCTCTACGGCCAACCCTCGTGATTCTGCCTGCCAATCCAATCCTTGTTGTTCTACAAGGCTATTGAACAGATATTCCGCAAAACGGCTGCGGTAGTAGTTCCCGGTACATAGAAATAGTAATTTCTTCATCTCTCTCCCCTCTTTATAATTATCAGGCGATACTATCTATAACACAAAACGGCACGAGTATAACTTAACCCTGAGTGAAGTCAAAATTTTTATAGTTGTGTATAACGGGTAGCTGTGTTATGCTAAGGATAGTCAGCGTTTATTATTAATTGCATTACAGGTAAAAAGTTCGATGAATACACTAAACCGCCATAGCGATATGCCTATCTTAACGACCAAGTTTTATATTCCCTTATCCCTGCCTGATCTGGTATCCCGGCCTCATTTAATCCAGCGTCTAAATGCCACCCTGCTGCGCCGTCCGCGTATGACACTTGTGGCTGCTCCGGCCGGCTTTGGGAAGACTACTTTGATCGCTACATGGTTGCGGATATTAATGAAAACCCCTGAGGCGTGGCCTGTTGGCACTGCCGGTTTGAAATGTGCTTGGCTATCCCTTGAGGGTGACGACAATAACCCGACACGCTTTTTCACCTACTTTGTCGCTACTATAGAAAATACATTGGGGAGTGTAGGGGATGATATTCATTCTCTCCTTAAGTCTCCTTCCCAACGCAAGGCTATGCTCACTATATTGATTAACAATCTGGCGACAATATCTTGGGAGCTGGTCATTATCTTGGATGATTACCATTTGATAGCAGATACTACTATCCATGAAGCGCTGAGTTTTTTTATAGATCACTTGCCCCCACAGGTACATCTGGTTATTATCAGTCGTATGGACCCGCCATTGTCATTGGCGCGTTTGCGGACTCGGGGCCAATTAACTGAGTTACGCGCTGCCGATTTGCGTTTTACCCCGGAAGAAACGGCGGCCTTTTTCCAGGATGTAATGGGATTAGTACTTTCTATGGAAGATATCGCTGCGCTGGAGGCACGTACTGAGGGCTGGATTGCCGGGTTGCAACTTGCCGCTCTGTCCCTCAGAGGCCGTTTATCTGATAACATCACCAACTTTATCACAGATTTCAGTGGTAGTAACCGCCACATTATTGATTACCTGGCAGATGAGGTGTTACATCAGTTAGACCCTGATGTTTATAGTTTCTTGTGCCAGACGGCAATCCTTGACTATTTGACGGCTTCACTGTGTGATGTTCTGACCGGGCGCGATGATAGTCAAGAGCTGCTCAGATACCTTGAACAGGCGAATCTGTTTGTGGTTCCCTTGGACCAGCAGCGTAAGTGGTATCGTTACCATCATCTTTTCGCTGACTTTCTGCGTAACAACCTCCGTCAAGATATGCCGGAACAGGTCATTGGACTACATCATAGAGCTGCGCATTGGTATGAGCAACAGGGGATGCTAGGACTTGCTGTTAACCATATCTTGGCTACTGAGGATTTTGAGGCCGCGACTTTATTGATAGAAAAGGCCGCGCAAACCACCCTTGCCCGTGGGGAATTTCATACTTTACTCAGTTGGTTGCGCCGTCTACCCGAGTCCATTGTCCAGGAGAACGCGCAGCTTAGTATTCTATTTGCGGAAGCTCTTGTCATTGCCGGGGAATTGGATAGTGTGGAATTTTACTTACATAATGCAGAGCAGCAGTTAAACACTGCTGCCCCAGAAAATTACCAAGAACTTTTAAGCGAGTTATTGGTAATCCGCGCTTATCTGCAGATCTACCGGGGTAATTTTTACACAGCCATAGACTTCGCTCAACAAGCCTTGGATTATTTACCAGAAGATAATGCCTTCATACGCAGTATCCTCCTTTGGGTTTTAGGTTTTACCCGTTACTTTGATCAGGATTTTGATACAGCGCTAAAGGTTTTCGCTGAGGCTATTGAACTTGGGAAGTTAGCCGGGAGTTCTCTGATAGTTTTACTCTCAATGTATGTCTCAAGTCTCTTGCTGCGGATAGAGGGACGGCTTGAGTTAGCTAAGGAAATCCTGCTCCAAGGTGTGCATTTTGCCCAGGCAGATGTGCAAAGCGTTATTGGGGAGATGTCCCGCCATCCCTCGCCTGGGTTGGGGGGAGTATACCAAATGTTGGGTATCATTGCCCACGAACAGAATGACCTGGTGATAGCAGAAGCGTATATGTCACGCTGTATTGAGATTGTTGAGCAGTGGGGTAATGCAGAGATTATTGTAGATAGTTACATTGCACTGGCGTTCTTGCGGCAATCCCAAGGGGATTTTGAGGCTGCCGGTGCCTCGATGCGTAAGGCTGAGCTATTGGTTACCGAGGGGCGAGTATCCGAACTTACAGTATTGCAAGTAAACGCTTCCCACGCGCGATTAGGACTTAGTTCGGGGAAT
>JAFGKB010000163.1 GCA_016928755.1 Anaerolineae bacterium
CGCTTCATTGACCGTTACTTGTTCATCAGATTCAGGGTCGCCACCATCACCTACAACCTTTATTGGAATACGGCGCACTTTCTCCTCAACCATTAATAAGTCCTCCTAAATCCATACTAATTTAATAATACCACTAATAATGGCTACAAAACAACTATCCCGTTTTTTCAATAATATAGGGGGTGGTATTCGCCACCCCCCGTTATGCTTCTCATATGCGAGGGTTTTCTTCCGCACGGAGACTCTTATAGTCTCCTCCCTCCCAGGTTACCTATTACTTAGACTTCGCGATACTCACCGTCAACAACATCGGAATCATCAGCACCGCCCTCGGGGGCAGCACCGCCGGGAGCACCGGGGAATGGGCCACTACCAGGGGCTGCATCTTGATCACCCGGCGCACCATAAGCATGTTGGCCCATCTTCATTGCCGCTTCTTGCAAAACCTTCATCTTATTGCGGATTGCTTGGGCGTCATTACCATCCTTGAGTGATTTCAGGTCATTCATATGCCCTTCAATCTCACCACGGATATCACCGGGGACCTGCTCCCCCAACTCTTCCATAGACTTCTCAAGCTGGTAAATCATCGCATCGGCCTCGTTCCGGGCATCTACCAGGTCACGGCGCTTGCGGTCTTCTTCTTCGTGCTCCTTTGCCTGGTTAATCAGATTGTCAATCTCATCCTGGCTCAAGTTCGTGCTGGCCGTAATCATAATCTTCTGCTCACGTCCGGTGGCCTTATCCTTAGCCGATACATTGAGAATGCCGTTAGCGTCGATGTCATAGGTCACCTCAATCTGAGGTGTGCCACGGGGCGCCGGGGGGATACCATCCAACCGGAATTGACCCAAGAGCATATTATCCGGAGCCATCGGACGCTCACCTTGATAGACCTTAATATCCACTGCGGTCTGTCCATTTTCGGCGGTTGTAAAGACTTCGCTCTTACGAACCGGAATAGTCGTATTGCGGGGGATCAGGGGCGTCATGCGTTGCCCCAAGGTCTCAATACCTAACGTCAAAGGTGTCACATCCAACAACAGGATATCCTTGACCTCACCACCCAAAACACCGGCCTGAATAGCGGCCCCAACCGAGACAACCTCATCGGGGTTCACACCCTTATGGGGTTCTTTGCCACTGGTCAAATCACGCACCAATTGCTGGATCATGGGCATACGGGTCGCACCACCGACCAACACAACCTGATCCAATTGACCGGAGGCCAATTTGGCATCAGAAAGCGCTTTCTCAAAAGGAATGCGACAACGCTCAACCAAATCATCCGTCAGTTGCTCGAACTTAGCGCGGGAAAGACGCAATTGAAGATGCTTCGGGCCACTAGCATCCGCCGTGATATAAGGCAGGTTAATCTCTGCTTCCATCATAGTGGATAGTTCTATCTTAGCCTTTTCAGCAGCCTCACGCAGGCGTTGCATAGCTTGGCGGTCATTGCCCAGGTCAACACCCTGCTCCTTCTTAAACTCGCCAATCATCCAATGGACAACACGCTCATCCCAGTCATCACCACCCAAATGCGTATCACCATTAGTAGAGCGAACTTCGATCAAGCCCTCACCGACCTCCAAAATGGAGACATCAAAAGTTCCACCACCCAGGTCAAAGACCAAAATTGTCTCGTTAACATTCTTATCCAAGCCATAAGCCAAGGCCGCCGCAGTAGGCTCATTGATAATACGGAGAACTTCAAGTCCGGCAACCTGCCCGGCATCTTTGGTAGCCTGTCGCTGACTGTCATTAAAATACGCCGGGACGGTAATCACAGCTTGGGTCACAGTCTCGCCAAGATAGGATTCAGCATCGCGCTTAAGTTTCTGTAAGACCATCGCCGAGATTTCCTGGGGTGTGTAATCCTGGTCCGTCATAGGCACACGAATACGAGCATCCCCTTGAGGACCGGCGACAATATCATAAGAAACCATCTTCCGCGTAACTTCAACTTCATCTTCATTCGCACGCCGGCCCATCAAACGCTTGACGGAATAGATCGTGTTCTCTGAATTGACAATCGCCTGGCGCTTGGCGGGTACGCCCACCAGCCGCTCATTATTTTTAGTAAATGCTACTACAGAGGGACATAAACGCCCGCCCTCTGCCGTAGGGATAACTGTCGGTTGTCCGCCTTCCATAATAGACACCACAGAGTTAGTAGTTCCTAGATCAATACCTACAATTTTACTCATTTTCCACCTCCCAAAATTACTCAATCATTCCGACTTTGAGTATAACGGGTAAGTATTGGAAAATCATAAGAGATAAATTATAAATTGATACAAGTTAGTAAATTTTCCCGGTTTGGAGAAGTGTATTAAAGAAAAGATGGGGCCAGTCTTTTACAACGAAAACTGGCCCCATCTCTTGGTAACGAAATGCGTTATACTAATAAGCCTAGGGTGCGTAAATTAGGAGCTGTGCCGACATCGGCAACAAGGACAGATTTAATTGACCACCGGTAACCTGGACGGCAGAGCTAGACCACACCCCGGTCAAGGAAGCATCGTCCGGCATCAGTTCACGCATATTTAAGGTTAAATCCTCCGGTTTATCGCTGAGGTTGAAGGCCACCACCACAGTCTCCGTATCATCTGAACGGGCGAAGGCATAGGCATCATCACCAGCATAGAGAGCGGCAAAGCATCCCCGTCGCAAGGCGGAGTGCTCTTTACGCAGCGTGACAAAACGCCGAAAATCGGCCAGGAGGTCCAAGTCCCATTGCGCCTCATCCCAGGGGAACGCACGCCGGCACTCAGGGTCCTCACCACCATCCAAACCGATCTCATCCCCATAATAGATACTAGGAGTACCGGGGAAAGTCATCTGGAAGAGGGTCGCCAGGCGCAGGCGTTGCTTATCACCTCCGACCATAGTGAGGAATCGGGGTTCGTCATGGCTGCTCAGGAGGTTATATTGGACCATGGTCACATCCCAGTCATAAAGGGTCAAGATACGGTCTATCTGACGGGCAAAAGTACGGCCCTCCATACGTTTAAGTTTAAAACCACCAGGACGGACAGAGGTAACCAGCATCTCACCACCGAAGAAGCCATAGCAAGCACGGTTGAAAGGATAGTTCATCACGGCGTCAAAGTGCTCTCCCTGTAACCAGGGCCGGGCCTCTTCCCAGATCTCGGCCAGAATATAGGCATCGGGATTAAGCCGTTTTACGCGGCGGCGGAACTCTTCCCAGAACCCGGGGGGTTTGATCTCCAGGGGGACATCAAGACGCCAGCCATCAATACCCTGCTTGAGCCAGTATTCGGCAACATCAAAGATAAAACTGCTTACCTGGGGATTATCGGTGTTGAGTTTGGGAAGTGCACGGTTATTCCACCAGGACTCGTAGTTAGCTTTTTTCTTACCGTCATAAGGCCGCAAAGGGAATCCTTTGACAATAAACCAATCGAGATAGGGTGAAGCTTCACCATTCTCCAAGATATCGTTGAATTGCAAGAAGCCCCGGCTGGCGTGGTTAAACACACCGTCCAGAACGACCCGCATACCCCGGTCATGGGCCGCATCGAGGAAATAACGGAAAGCCTCATCTCCACCCAAGATAGGATCAACCCGGAAGTAGTCATGGGTGTGGTAACGGTGGTTAGCCGTTGATTGGAAGATAGGGTTCAGATAGATAGCCGTAATCCCCAACTCCTCCAAATAGCTCAGATGTTCGGCTATTCCCAATAGATCCCCCCCCTTAAACCCGTAACGGGTCGGGGTAGAGTCCCAAGATTCCAGATTTGAAGGCTTCGCAATCCGCTCACTGTGGGCGAAGCGGTCTGGGAAAATCTGATAAAATACTGCATCCTTAACCCAATCAGGTACCTGTACAGCCATCACCAACTCCTGTTCAAGTAATAGTCTAAGACCTTGTAAATCGCGGTCCAATACGCCCGGCAAGTGTAAGAACTACAGCCAGGCACCCTACCCCGGCAGCCACTACTGCACCGGCATCTTGCCAAAACTGCATAGGAAAGAGCCGGATTAGTGTGTCGGAATAGGAAAAAATCCATGTTTCTTCCGCAAAAAAGATATCATGGAAGCCAGTAAAAAATTGGCTCCAATAGGTTGCCATTAAAATACCCAATATTGATAAAAGAAATAGTGTGAGAATTCCACCATCAGAGATGGCCA
>JAFGKB010000164.1 GCA_016928755.1 Anaerolineae bacterium
CTTATATGAGAGACTTCGTACTTTATGGGACTAACTGCATATTGACAAAACTATGTCTATCCGTTATGATTGTATCGAGACGGATATAACGGTTGGGGTAGTTTATAAGATGCTTCTGTATTTAGAAATTGCCGAATCAATACGGCAACTCATAGTTTCTGGGGAATATAAGCCTGGTGATAAGCTCCCGCCGGTCCGAGAATTAGCACGTCATTGGCATTGTACAACCGGTACTGTAAGCAGGGCCTATGCACAGCTATCCCAGGAAGGACTTGTTACAGCGCACCAAGGTAGCAGTACACGGGTTGCATCGGGTGCTTTACAGGCTGAATCGGTGGCATGGCGGTGGGTGAATATTGTTAACCAGGCAGAAAAATATCTTTTAGAAGTATTGAGCGGCGGATATACACCGTCACAGGCAGAAGCAGCCCTGTCAGTCGCTATAGCGCGTTGGGAAAATGTCCAAGAAAAGAACAATTCTCAGATTAATGATCCGGTAACTACAACTTCTGATAAAGAGACATTGCGTTTTGCGGGAAGCCATGACCTGATGCTTAAGTCATTGGAGCAGATGTGGCAAGAGTTAGTACAAGATATTACACTCTCAACGGATTATGTCGGTAGTATAGGGGGACTGATCGCACTGGCCAGGAATGAAGCGGATATAGCGGGGGCACATCTCTGGGATGTAGCAACCGATACTTATAATGTACCCTTTATAGAAAAGCTATTACCTGGACGGAAACTTGTTTTATTACCTTTAGGTTACCGTTGTATGGGGTTAATTGTCCCCCAGGGAAACCCACAGAAATTACATAGTTTAAAAGACTTAGTGTTACCTCAAGTTATCTTTATTAATCGCCAACTAGGTTCGGGTAACCGGGTTTGGTTGGATGAGCAACTTAAATCATTAAATATCTTAACTGAAGCCATTAAGGGGTATCGGGAAACCGTGAGTACGGATTTAGAAATTGCGCGAGCTATCGTAGAAGAAAAGGCTACGGTGGGATTGGGAACAGAATCCGCCGCATCAGCCTATGGACTCGATTTTATCGCTTTAAAGAAAGAGCGCTATGATCTAGTCTTCTATGCTCATGATTGGAATAAACCTTATATACAGAAGTTGGTAGAAGTCGTCAGGTCTGAACATTTCAGAAAGATTTTGTTGTCCTTAGGTGGGTACGACCCCGCAATAACGGGGAAAGAAATATGGGTTGGATAAAAGCACCTTTATTGTTGGTTGTCATTGTTGTCCAAGTATAAAAAAGATAAAAGGAGAAGATATGGACGCACAACTCGCTCAGCAAACAGATGAGGTCATCAAACACTACGGGACGGATGCTGAAGCCCTGGTGGAGATTTTAAGAGACCTCAATCAAATTGCAGGCCACCTGAGCCCTGAACATTTATTACTTATTGCTCAACGTCTCAACTTACCAAGCAGTAAAGTTTACAGTGTTGCCAGTTTCTATAGCCTCATTAACATCAAGCCACTCGGGAGACATGTCATTCGTTTTTGTGAAGATGCCCCCTGCCATGTTGCCGGTGGGCGCGAAGTTTGGGAAGCCCTCGAACAAGAGCTTGGTATTCCCTTTGGTGAAACAACACCGGATCGACAATGGAGCCTCCTGACAACGAGTTGCATTGGTGCATGTGCTGTAGGGCCAGTTATGATGATCGATGATGAAATCTATGGCAACCTAACTCCAGAAAAAGTACATGAAATACTGACTCAATACCGCGAAGCGGACAAAGGAGGTGCAGTATGATCAGAGCGCGTGTCTTAATTTCAGGTGACCCCCTCAGTTTATCCCGAGGTGCAGAAAAAACTAAATTAGCTATTGAAGCCGAAATATCATATTATGGTTTAGAAGATGAAATACAAGTTAGCTATCTAACCCACGCCGATCGGACTGATATATTACCCATAGTTATGATTTATCCCGAAGGTGTCACTTATGGGCCGGTTACACCTGAGGATGGTGCCTATATCGTCCAGGAGCACCTCTACAAAGGGCGGGTTATAGAACACCTTTTTGCTCCTCCAGAAGTCCTTACCGGGGATATTGCCCACATACCAGGACGCAAGGGGGCAACTTATGCCCAGAAACGCATTGTACTGCGGCGTGCCGGTGTTATTAACCCCTTAGATATTGAAGATTACATCACCCATGATGGTTACTTCGCGCTGGCCAAAGCTCTCGAAGAGATGCAACCTGAAGAAGTATTGGAGACTGTGAAAGCATCAAAACTACAAGGGCGTGGTGGTGCAGGTTTCCCCACCGGACTGAAATGGTCGTTTGTAGTGCAACAACCTGGAGAGAAGTACGTTGTTTGTAATGCCGATGAATCTGAGCCGGGAACCTTTAAAGATCGATTAATCCTTGAAGGTGATCCTCATGCCTTACTAGAAGCAATGGCCCTGGCCGGGTATGCAATTGGGGCACATGAGGGATGGATTTATATTCGTGGTGAATATGCCCTAGCAAAAGAACGCCTTAATAAAGCCATCCAACAGGCTAAAGAATTGAACCTGTTGGGAGACCATATTTTGGGGAGTGATTTTTCATTTGATATCCACGTTCACGCCGGGGCAGGAGCCTATATATGTGGGGAAGAAACGGCATTATTAGAGAGCTTGGAGGGCAAGCGCGGTATACCACGGATCCGTCCTCCTTACCCCACAGTGGCCGGCTTCCGCGGTAAGCCCACAGTAGTTAATAATGTGGAGACTTTGGCTAATATCCCCCCCATTATTCAAAATGGGGCAGACTGGTTCCGCTCAATGGGCACCGAAAGAAGTCCGGGAACCAAGGTTTATACGATGCTTGGCGATGTCAATATCACCGGGCTAGTGGAAACCCCGATGGGCACAACACTGCGTGAGATTATCAATATCTACGGCGGTGGTATGAAAGATGGCAAGGCGTTTAAATGTGCTCAAACCGGGGGGGCGTCAGGCAGTATTATTCCTCCAGAATTATTGGATGTGCCGATGGATTTTGCAAGTATGGCAGAAAGCGGGGCCGCCCTTGGTAGTGGTGCGTTGCTGATTGCCGGTGAAGATACTTGTATTGTAGATTTAGCCTATGTATTACTACGGTTTTTCAAGGCTGAATCTTGCGGTAAGTGTACACCCTGCCGGATAGGGACAGCACAGATGCTGGAAGCATTAGAGCGGCTAAGGATGGGATATGGTACGCAGGTAGATTTGGACCGCTTGGAAGAGATCGCCCATTATACAAAAGAGGCATCCTTCTGTGGCCTAGGTCAGGCGGCACCTGTTCCCATTATCACCGGGTTACGGTATTTCAGAGAAGAGTTTGAAGCACATACACGGGGTGAATGCCCCACAGGTGTGTGTCCTTGCAGTGTCAAACAAAAAGTAAAGCATTAATATTCCGTCGTCTTACGCGAGAAGATTTATCACACCCATCTCCACTTCGTAATAAGACAGCGGTAGTATTTATTAGGGAGGAAAATTAAATAATGAGCAAGGTTCAGCTTACAATTGATGGTAAATCCGTGGAGGCAGAGTCCGGTCAGACTATTCTGGAAGTTGCACAAGCAACTAGCGTCGATATTCCGATACTTTGTCACCACCCTGCATTGTCTGAATGGGGAGCATGCCGCATGTGCCTGGTTCAAGTTGAAGGAATGCGCGGCTTGCAAACTGCTTGTACGTGTCCGGTAACTGACGGGATGAAAGTCAGTACCGAGACTGAGGAAATCGCTAATATCCGTAAATTTATATTAGAACTGCTCTTCTCAGAGCGCAATCACTACTGTATGTATTGCCAAATGAGTGGTGATTGTGAACTCCAGGACCTGGCCTATCGTTATGGTCTGGATCACTGGACCTATCCCCGTCCCTTTGAGCGTATGGAAATTGATGCCAGCCGCAAGTACTTTATTATGGACCACAACCGTTGTATTTTATGTACCCGTTGTATACGTGCTTGCAGTGAGGTTGCGGCTAACCATACCCTTAATCTCCGTGAGCGGGGCGCAGATTCAATGATTATGGCCGACTTAAACGTGCCCTTTGGCGAATCCACATGTATTGAGTGTGGAACTTGTTTGCAGGTATGCCCCACCGGTGCGTTAATTGATGCTCGCAGTGCTTACGGTGGCCGTGAGAAGGATGTGGAGCATACTCAGACAACCTGTATGCAATGCAGTGTTGGATGTCAGTTGGATGTGGTAACACGCTACAGTCGTCTGCTGCGCGTTGATGGTGTGTGGGATGCAGCGCCAAGCAATGGTTTGTTGTGTGTTGATGGCCGTTTTAAGCCACTGTATGATAAGCGACAGCGGGTAACCCAGCCACTGGTGCGCAAGGACAACAAATTGGTTGAGACAAGCTGGGAAGAGGCCCTAAAAGTAGTAGCAGGAAAACTCAAGGACTCCAAACCACAAGGTTTGGCCCTGGCCGGCACTACTAATGAAGCCTTGGCAGCCTTTGTGAAACTATTTGAGAAAGCGGGTGGGGAAGCCGGACGGCTGGAACCCCTGGCCCCAGAGTTGGATTATGGCGAACCGGCACAGCTTAAGGATATCCTGGAATCGGATTATATTATTGTCGCTGGCGCAGCCCCCCTGGAGTACCAGCGTGTAGTCGGGTACTTTATCAAGCGTATGGCAGATAAGGGCGTTCCTGTAGCACTTATTGGTGAGACCGTTGAAGGGTTGCAGACTCAGGCGACACTTGTTCTCTCTTATGAAGAGGCCGGTAAAGCGGCTGAAGCAGCTATGTCGGCAAAGCACCCGGTAATAGTCTACAGTGTGGGACTCAAAGCCGCCGCAATTGAGGCTTTGAAATCCCTAGGCGATAAGGCCCGTATCCTGGCACTTGACCCTGCACACAACAGCAACGGGGCACAGAATGCAGGCTTAAAACCGATGGCCGTTAACGGCGCAGATACACTGTATTTCTTGTTAGGTGAACAGAGTGAGGATGAGGCATTGGTTGCACAACTCAACGGACAATTCACAATTGTCCAGGCCAGCTACAAATCGCCGTTGGTCGAGCGTGCGGATGTTGTGCTCCCCACACCCCTCTGGTACGAGCGAGAGGGACACATTACCAATGTGGAAGGCCAAACTTTGCCTCTCAATGCCGTGCTACCTATGCCCGCAAGCGTTCGTGATGACGCTGAGGTGCTTAAGGTATTAAAGGAATTGATATAGATTAAGGCGTGAAGCGTGATGTGTGAGGTTTGTCTCCTTGCGTTTCACGTTGCACACATCACACATCACATATGAGGTGTAAAGAAAATATGGGAAAAATTAAAGTAGCAACTCAGTGGTTAGAATCTTGCGCCGGCTGTCATATGTCCTTTTTGGACATTGATGAACGCATTGTAGAATTGCTTAAGCATATTGAGCTTACATCTTCACCCATTACCGACCTTAAACATCCCCCGAAAGAGGGTGTAGATGTAGGTATCTTATCCGGTGGCATTGGCAACGAAGATGAAGAAGCAGAAGCAAAGGAGATGCGCGAGCATTCCAAGATTCTTATTGCGTTAGGTGACTGCGCGGTTACCGGGGGTATTTGCACGATGCGTAATTTCTTCGATACAACAGAAGTCCTTACCCGAGGCTACATCGAGACAGAGAGCACAGTAGATGGCGAAATACCTCAACATGAGGACTTAACGCCACTGCTGGATAAGGTTAAGGCTGTTGACGAAGTCGTGTCTGTAGATGTTTATGTACCTGGATGCCCACCCACAGCCGACGCGATTTGGTATGTATTAAGCGAATTGTTGGAAGGCCGCAAGCCAAAGATGGAGGGCAAAGCCTTGAAATATGGTATGGATGGGGGATAGATAGATATGGCACAGAAAATTACTATTTCGCCTGTGACCCGCATTGAGGGGCACGCGAAGATTACGATTCATCTTAATGATGAGGGTAAGGTGGAAGATTCGTTCTTTCACGTTGAGCAGTTCCGCGGTTTCGAGAAATTCAGTGAAGGGCGTATGTTCTACGAAATGCCCCAGATTACACCCCGTACGTGTGGAATCTGCCCGGTAAGTCACCACCTGGCTTCAACCAAAGCCTGTGATGAGATTGCCAGTACCACACCGACACCCACAGCGCACAAACTGCGGGAACTGATGCATATGGGCCAGACGGTCCAATCTCATGGTATGCACTTTTTTGAATTGGCCGGGCCAGATTTTATTATGGGCTTTGATGCCGATCCGGCAATCCGCAACATAGTGGGCGTAATCGGTGTTAATCCTGAACTGGCGATTAAGGCGGTCAAGCTACGTGCGTTTGGACAGGAAATCATCCGCAAACTGGGAGAGCGGCGTGTACATCCAATTTTCGGTATCCCCGGTGGTGTGACCCGCCCGCTGCTTGCGGAAGATCGCGAATGGATTCTCAATGAGGTCGATAATCATATTCAGACCACACAAGTGGGTTTAGGTATCTTCAAGGATTGGGCAGCGCAGAATCAAGGGATTATGGATACCTTTGCCGTCTTCCCCTCCATGTATATGGGACTAGTGCAAGAGGATGGCGCGCTAGAACTCTATCACGGTAAAATCCGTATGGTAGATGAGAAAGGCGCGCTCTTGGAAGAGTTTGATCCCCATAACTATCTGGATTATATTGGGGAACATGTACAACCTTTTAGTTATTTGAAGGCCCCCTTCTACAAGAAGATCGGCTGGCCCAATGGTATCTACCGTGTTGGCCCACTGGGACGTCTCAACGCTGCCAGTCATATCAGCACCCCTATCGCTCAGAGTGAGATGAGGATTTGGAAGACCTTGAACGGGGGGAACCCTGTCGAAGGGACACTCTATTTCCATTATGCCCGCTTGATTGAAACTATCTATGCCCTGGAACGCATCAAGGAGCTTATGGATGATTCTGATATCTTGGGGACTGACTTGGCGAACCCGGCCGGGATTATCAGCGGCGAAGGTGTCGGTTGTTTGGAAGCCCCACGGGGTACACTCTTCCACCACTACTGGACCGACGACTTGGGCGTCATCCAGAGGGCGAATATGATTGTTGCTACCGGGCATAATGCCTGGTCTATGAACCACTCTGTCAATATGGTCGCTAAGCAATATGTAGATGGCAATCAACTTACCGAAGGTATGTTAAACCGTGTAGAAGCTGCTATCCGCGCTCACGACCCTTGTTTATCTTGTTCTACCCATGCTACCGGTCAGATGCCCATTTATATTGAGTTGCAAAGCTCAGCGGGAGAGGTTCTCGACACGCTACGGCGTGATTAAGTATTGCTCGCATCAAGGTCAGGCGAGCTTGAGCGAGACGGATGTTATGGGAGCCGCCCCTGAGCCAGGTGGCTCCCAATAACTACCCTGACCTTGTTAATTTGTACAGTTGGATTGTAGTACTTGTACTCTTTCAAGATATAATTGATGGGTAATTTGACTGCATATGTAGTCTATCTTTAACCTATCATAAAACGCTTGAAAGAGTGTTAGGATATTAATCGCTGTCGTCACGGGCCACCTGTACCTCAAGGTGGCCCGTATTATTATGCATAAATGCTGATATAATGGCTTAAGAAAATTATGGAGGTATGTTGTTGAAGCATACATTGATAGCTGGATTTGGAAACACATACCGGCGCGATGATGGCGCGGGAAGGGCTGTAGTAAATGCCCTAAGAGAATATTTAGAACGGCCGGCACTAGAACCCCTAGACGACGGGTTCGATGATTTAGGTAACCAGGTTGATACAATTGTGCTACACCAGTTGGTGCCGGAATTGGCCGAGGTAGTAAAAGACTACGAGTTAGTTATCTTTGTAGATGCTCATGTAGGCAGTATACCGGAAGAGATCCGTGAAGTAACCATTGATGCCGAATTTACAACCCCCTTTGTATCTCACCAGTTCCACCCGGCCACCGTGTTAGCCTTGGCACAACAAATGAGTGGCCATGCTCCAGAATGTGTCCTCATCTCCTTGCGTGGTTATAATTTCGACTTTGGTGAAGAGCTTACCGCAGAGACACAAGCTCTGGTAAAACCCACAACAGAGCGCATTATAGGTCTGATTAATAAGGAGCCGGACTATGCATGAATTGCCGGTAACCGAAAGTATCCTGAAAATCGTAACCGAACATGCCGCGGAGGCCGGGGCCAAAAAGGTCATGTCTATTGATGTTGTGATCGGAGAGCTATCCAGTTTTATTGATGATACGATTCAATTCTACTTTGATATACTCTCACCGGGCACCCTGGCAGAAGGAGCGAAATTAAACTTTAAACGCATTAACACCCGTTTTCGCTGCCGGAAGTGCGGCCAGGAATTTGAACCGGAAGGGCAAAACTGGCTCTGTCCCAACTGTGGGGCGTTGGGTGGTGATGTTATCGCCGGAAAAGAGTTTTACGTCGATAGTATTGAAGTAGAATAGATAATACATAGATTTGGAGGTAAATAGAGTATGTGCGAAGGACATGATCACACGCATGCAACAGTGCAAAATCCCTTATCGGAGAATAAAGACCGCCGAGTTCCGGTGGTTCAAAACATCCTGAACGCTAATGACCGTGCGGCAGCAGAGAATCGACAACATCTCGAAGAGCACAATATCACAGCCATTAATATTATGTCGTCCCCAGGGTCCGGGAAGACAACTTTGCTAATGGCTACGATTAAGGCAATGGGAGAAAATGGGAGTATCGGTGTTATTGAAGGCGATGTGGCCTCTCAAGTAGATGCCGACAAGATTGCAGAGACCCAAACCCCGGTGGTACAAATTAATACCGGTGGGGGTTGTCACTTAGATGCACCGATGGTACACAGTGCATTACATGCACTTCCATTGGATGAGATTAAACTGCTCTTTATCGAGAATGTCGGAAATTTGATCTGCCCGGTTTCTTTTGACTTGGGGCAGTCTTGGAAAGTAGCCTTAATCAGCGTACCCGAAGGTCATGATAAGCCTTATAAGTACCCTGGAATATTCGAGGCAGTTGATGTCGTCGTCGTTACAAAGGCCGACCTGATGCCCTATATGGACTTTGAACTGGACACCTTTAAGGAACTGGTTCACGGACTAAATCCCAATGCGCCGGTGTTAGTTCTCTCTGCAAAGACCGGGGAAGGGATGGATAGTTGGGTCAAGTGGCTAGAGGAGCATAGAGTTTAAAAATGCGCCTTCCTATCCCCGCTTCTGCAACAGCGGGGATAGGAAGTGTTTTTGTATGGCTAGGATACGCAGGTAGGATGCCTGTGGTCCAATAATATAGTGGGATAAATTAGTGAGTAAAACAGGTAGTTATCGCATTGCTATTACGGGAGTGGTGCAAGGTGTAGGTTTTCGGCCATTTGTCTATAATTTGGCAACTGGATTAGACTTAAGCGGATGGGTCCTTAACCACTCTGGGGGAGTGGATATTGAGGTAGCGGGCCAGGAAGAAACCTTAGCAGTATTTATTCAGAAACTCCGGGAAGAAGCTCCTCCCCTATCATATATAGAATCTTTAGCCGCAACGCCTATAACACCCCAGGACTATAAAGAATTTGAGATACGGCATTCAGAGCACAAAGCGGGCCAATATCAGCTTATATCACCAGACGTGGCAACGTGCCAGGATTGTATACGAGAGTTATTTGATCCCCAAGACCGTCGCTACCATTATCCTTTTACCAACTGCACAAATTGTGGGCCACGTTTTACTATTATCGCCGACATCCCCTATGACCGGCCAAATACCACAATGCATAAGTTCCCATTATGTCCTGAATGCAACACCGAATATCAAGACCCCAGGGACCGTCGCTTTCACGCTCAACCCAATGCTTGCCACATATGCGGGCCACATCTGTGGTTGACCACAGCGGACGGCGGCCCCCTGGCTGCCAGTGAGACACGTGCCGATAATGAAGCTGTCCTAGCACAGGCAAAAGAGTTGTTGCTCGATGGCAAAATTCTGGCCATCAAGGGATTGGGTGGTTTCCATCTGGCATGTGACGCGACAAATGCGGAAGCGGTACAGCGGTTACGCGCACGCAAACACCGCCCGAATAAACCCTTTGCCGTGATGGTTCCCACTTTAGATGTTATCAGAGACCACTGCGAGGTACCCGCAGTAGCAGAAGAGTTAATTAAAAGCCCACAATGCCCAATTGTACTTTTGGATAAACGGCCGGCATCAACCGTCGCCGGTAATGTAGCACCTAACAGCCACACATTGGGGATGATGATTCCCTATACGCCCCTACACCATTTATTACTTAATGATGTTAAACGGCC
>JAFGKB010000022.1 GCA_016928755.1 Anaerolineae bacterium
ACGCATCACGCAATACGTATGCCCAGCTACTCTTGCAAGTCCTGGATATCCATACCGGATGCTTGGAGCACCTGACGGAAGGGGTCATAGAAAGTATCATCGTGCTTTTCCAGGCCATCCCATTGGTAAGCGGTATTCAGAGCTTCCATACCTTCTTCGGTGCTGATAATGGCCAATAAGCCATCAATTACCTTGTCGCGTATTTCTCGGGGGACACTGCTGGCGAATTGGACACCATCATTAGGAATATCGGTGGTTACTTCAATAACCACGACTTTTTCCATAATATCAGGATAATCCTCTTCAACACGGGTGCGGGCGTCAATATAGGTCGCGCCGGCATCACAGTCCCCATTATAAACAGCAGCAGCAACAGCATCATGGCTACCGGCATCTACTACTTCGGTTAGGTCGGTGTCGGTGTCAATGCCTGCGGCCCGCAAGGTTAACATCGGGATAATCCATCCACTGGTTGAAAGTGGGTCAGGCCGGCAGAAAGTCTTGCCTTCCAGGTCGGCAAGGCTGGAAATTCCACTATCGGCACGGACGATAATCTGGCCATTGTATGTGGGGCTTCCGAAACGTACAGAGACAAGTTCTGCCTCGGCACACTTCCGGTCTGCCGCTAATACATAAGCGAAAGTTGCCAAGGAACCCATATGGGCTTCGGCGGGGTCGCTGCACATAGCCTCGACAACACCGGCATATTCTGTCGCTACGTTCGTGCTAAAGTACAGGCCAGTCTCTTCATGTAACATATCTGCGACTTGTTGGGCACCCGCCGAGACACGCTCCATCTCACCAGAGGGTACAAAGGACCAGACAATGGGGTTTTCTTCTGTACCGAGTTCGGGTTCTTTGGGTGCACAGGCAGAGAATGCCAATGCCAACACCAGGAGTAAACCTACAACAGCTAATACTTGCTTTCGCATAACTAATGCCTCCTTCAAATATTGGGGTCAATACACTTGTATCATAGAACCAATAAGAGAATTGTCAATAGTAAGTTTATAAATGCCCCCCGTAATTTGTCATCTTGAACTTAGTTCATATCTTCACCCTTTTCCTAGTTCATTATCTTGTAATTTCGCTAATCTCTGCTATGCTGTGATTAATTGTTTCGTACCCTGTCCACCTGACCAGGGCAATCTCCCCCCAACGGTAGGGTGACCTTAAACAGAGAATGGTTTACAATAGACCCTAGTAGTAATGCGTGAGATTATGTTTTTCAGGAGGAAACGGATGGCTGCTTATACATATCCAAGTGCTAAAGTTCGTTATTTTACAGTAGGTAAAGGTGGCCCCAAAGCGCCGGGTTAACCTGTTTTATGCTATAAATGATAGCTATCAAGTAAGTTGTACGGTGCATTCCTGGCTGCTGGCCTGGCAGTGGGGGAGTGTGTATTATAGAAAACAGGTACCGGCGAGCGGGCTTCGGTGGAAGAACCGAGTTGGGCGTTTTTTTGAGCGTCTATACACAAACTGAGAACCCCGCTCGTTTTCGCGTCTATAGAGGGCGTGGGATCAGTGGTGAGGGAGCGATAATTTAGACAGACCCTAAAGGTTGCAAAAAATAAAAACTTCTGGGTTTTCAAGGGTCTATTAGATGATGATATTAAGGATGTTAACATGATGAACAGAGACATTGATCCGAAACTTGCGAAGAAAATATCCTTCGATTTAAAAGATACCGTAGCCGAAAATCGCCTTGTGGGATTATGGCGGCTAATGAAAGGCTTCCGCTGGTTATACGTTGGGGCATTGGTTGCTATTGCTATCGGTGCATTAGCTCGGTCATTAACCTACCGACTTATCCAATTCGTAGTGGATGATGTACTAGGTCAAGGGCTATTTATGGATAAATTGCCTTGGGTGGGTTTGGCTTTTGTCGGATTAGCGGCAGTTCAGGGCGGTTTCTCTTATCTTCAGGGTATTTGGACTGCTCAGACCGCTGAGGGGACAACTCTCCGGCTGCGTAACTATCTCTATGACCACCTTCAGCGATTACCGTTTGCTTTCCATGACTATAACAAGACGGGGGAACTTATCCAGCGCGTGACCTCTGACGTGGACGCCCTACGGCGTTTCTATGCCGATCAGGCCATCAGTATTGGCCGCATCGTTGCCTTGTTCCTTGTCAACTTCTTGATGTTATTGCAGTTGAATACCCGCCTGGCCTTGCTTTCTATTATTGCCATGCCTATGATTGTGGTGATGTCTTATCTTTTCTTTGGCCGGGTGGCTAAGGCTTATGACCTTTACCAGGACCAAGAGGCTAAACTCTCTACGCGGTTGCAAGAGAACCTTACGGGTGTTCGCGTTGTCAAAGCCTTTGCGCGCCAACCTTATGAGATGGAGAAATTCGACGGCGAGAACTGGGAAAAGTACCAACTCGGTAAGAAGCTATTGATTATGCACGCTCTCTATTGGCCTGTCTCCGATATTCTCTGCTCTGGGCAGATGATTTTGGTGATGGCGGTAGGGGCAATGATGGCCTTGCGTGGAGAGATTACGGTGGGAACTTATATGGCCGTAACCGGTATGGTCGTCTGGATCGTCTGGCCGATGCGTAACCTGGGCCGCTTAATCGTTCAGGTTTCCACCGGACTGGTTTCCTACCGTCGTATCGCTGACGTAATCGACCGTATCCGGGAGGATACCTTCACCGGGGTCGTGCCGGAGGATACAGCAGTTCGTGGTGCAGTAAGTTTCGAAAACGTTAACTTTGCTTATGTGCCGGAGCCGGAGTTGCGAGACCCGAAGACTCAGGAGCAGAAAGATAAAGAAGCGCTTGAACAGGTTACAGCGGAGGATTTAGAGCCTATACCTGTACTGCACGATGTCTCTTTCCGCTGCGCGCCGGGGAATGTGATCGCCTTGTTAGGTTCGACAGGCTCTGGTAAGACCAGCATCATTAACCTGTTGCTGCGCTTCTATGACTATCAGTCCGGGAGTATTAAGCTAGATGGTATTGAGTTACGTGAGTACTCAAAAGCTTTACTACGCAGCCAGATTGGGATTGTGGAGCAAGAGCCGTTTCTCTTCTCCCGTTCCATTCGCGATAATATTGCCTATGGTGCTCGGCGTCCTGTAACCCAGGAAGAGGTTGAAGCGGCGGCGAAGGCGGCAGCTATTCACGATATTATTTGCACCTTCCCTGAAGGTTACGATACTATTGTTGGAGAGAAAGGGGTGACCCTTTCTGGTGGGCAGCGTCAGCGAGTAGCTATTGCGCGTGCATTATTAAAGGACCCGCGTATCTTGGTGTTGGATGATGCGACCTCCTCCGTGGATACCGAGACTGAGGAACAGATTCAGGAGGCTTTGGAAGTTCTGATACCGGGACGCACGACCTTTATCATTGCACACCGTATTCAGACCGTGATGAACGCCGATCTCATTCTTGTTCTTGATGCCGGACGTATTATACAAGCCGGTACACATGCGACATTGGTTCAGCAAGAGGGGCTTTATCGCCAGGTCTATGAGATTCAATCCCAGATTGAGGAAGAAGTTGCGGCTGAGATCCGTAGCCCGGATCATGTGGTTGTAGATGATTTGGTTGCTACGACGCGGGTTGGTGCTTAGGGTCTTTATTTGGCTTTCAGTTCTGATGATCCCCGTTGCGGGGAACAACAGCTTGGTGTGTTTAATTAATGGGGGATACCATGAGTTACGAATTTGAAGAAGAAGAATTTACGACGCAGTTCAACGGTCGTGTCTTGATGCGCATTTTGGCATTTCTTAAGCCCTATTGGTACTGGGTGCTTGGTTTTGTGATAATGATTGCCGGGACTTCGGTTACGGATTCTTATTTCACCTATCTGAGCAAGCTCATTGTTGATGAGGGTATTATTGCTCAGAATTCTGAACGACTGCGCCAACTTTTGACTACCTATGGGGGATTGGCTATATTCCAGGCCTTAACAGTCTTTGGCTTTATTTACCTGGCTGGTGTGTTAGGTGAGCGTGTCCAGTATGATATCCGGCGTAAGCTCTTTAACCATCTTCAAGAGTTGTCATTCTCTTATTTTGACAAGACACCGGTGGGATGGATTATGTCCCGTGTGACTTCTGACTCCCAGCGGATCGCCGAACTGGTTACCTGGGGGTTGGTGGACTCAACTTGGTCGATTTTGAACATCACGACATCCTTGATCTTTATGGCCATTATCAACTGGCGGTTGGCGTTGCTTGTCGGGTGCATCGTGCCGGTTATGGGGGCCATAGCTTTCTGGTTCAAACAACGGATTCTTGTCTATTTCCGGCGCGTTCGTAAATTGAACTCTAAAATTACTGGAGCTTATAATGAAAGTATTACCGGTGTTCGGGTTGTCAAAGCCCAGGTACGTGAGGAGAAAAACCTGGAAGAGTTCAGTTTTAAAACCACGGCAATGTACAAATCTGCTTATCGCGCGGCTTGGCTTTCGGCACTCTTCCTGCCTATCATCCAGATTATTGGCGCGTTTGGGGTTGGGGGTGTTGTCTGGTACGGTGGCTTGCAAGTTCAATACGGTGATATCACCATTGGTGGTGTTCAAGCGTTTCTTTCGTACTTGACCTTTATGATGTGGCCCATTCAGGATATGGCCCGCGTCTATGCCGAGATGCAGCAATCTATTGCTTCATCGGAGCGGGTCTTTTCCTTAATAGACGCTCAACCGGATGTTGTGGATCAGGATGGGGCTATTGACCCTGGTTATATTGAGGGTGAGGTGACCTTTGAAGATGTAACCTTCCGTTATGAAGAAGGTAAGGATGTCTTGCAGAACTTTAACTTACATGTACGTCCCGGTGAGCATATCGCGCTGGTCGGCCCAACCGGTGGTGGTAAATCAACCATTGTCAACCTGATTTGCCGCTTCTACGAACCGACGGAGGGTGTAATCCGGATTGATGGTCGCGACTATACCGGCTTGACGCAACGGGCTATCCAATCACGGATTGGGATGGTGTTGCAGACTCCCCATCTCTTCTCTGGTACCATCCGGGATAACATCCGTTACGGGCATCTCGATGCCACTGATGAGGACGTAGAGCGCGCGGCGCAGATTGCCCATGCCCATAATTTCATTATGGAATTAGAAAACGGGTATGATGAGGATGTGGGTGAGGGGGGAAACTTGCTCTCAGTTGGTCAGAAACAACTTATCAGCATTGCCCGTGCGGTACTGGCCGATCCGGATATTCTTATCATGGATGAAGCGACCAGTTCCGTGGATACCTTAACCGAGTCTTATATCCAGATGGGGATGGATGCTGTTATGGAAGGGCGTACCAGCTTTGTCATCGCCCACCGTCTGTCCACTATCAAACGTTCTGACCGCATCCTGGTTATTGAAAATGGTAAGATTGCGGAGAGGGGCACGCACAGTGAACTTATCCGTGCTGGTGGCCACTACTATGATCTTTACACTCGCCAATTCCGCCGTGACCGTGAACAGGTCTATGGCCTTTATGGCGACCTATCGCCCTCTACCGCCTAATTGTTTAGAACTCCGAGGTTTTCTTAAGCCTCGGAGTTCTTTTTGTTTTACTTCACCAATGCCCTAAAATCCGCGTTCTCACGAAGAGCATCAAAATCACTGTCTTGCTGTGCCATCACCCGGTAGCGGGGCTTGTGCTCAATGGCCTGTTTTAACCAGTTACAGGCTATTTCTGCATCTCCTTTAAGTGCAGCCGCACACGCTGCATTATAGTAAGGCGTTGCATACTCCGGCATAATCTCAACGGCTCTCTGGTACTCTTCCAACGCTTGGTCATAATCCCCTAATTTCACGTGGACCAATCCCCGGTTGTTATAAACTGTGGCATACTCAGCATCATAAGCTAATGCCTGTCCGTAGTCCTCAAGCGCGCGCATATACTGCTGTAAGCGCATATGTGCCAGCCCTCGGTAATTATAAGCTGTTGCATATTCTGGATCTAGTTTAATGGCTTCTGTATAATCCTCTATTGCTCGCTCATATTCTTGCATCCGGGCATAAGTGATTCCCCGGTTAAGGTATGCGGCGGCATAGGTGGGGTCCAGAGTGATAGCTTTATCGTAATCCTGAATCGCTTCGGCGTAAGCCTTCAGGTTATAATGGGCACTGCCGCGATTATTATAAGTAGTAGCTTCGTCAGGGGTTAATTCCAGTGCTTTTGTATAATCCTCAATTGCCTGGACATAGTCTCGTAGATGGGCATAAGCTAGTCCCCGGTTATTATAGGCCGAGGCATAACTTGGCATAATCTCCACAGCCCGTGTATAATCCTCAATTGCCTGATTATATTTCTTTAACTGCGCATACGTAAGGCCCCGATTATTATAAGCCACCGTATATTGGGGATTACGCTCAATAGCCTTGCTATATTCTTCCAGTGCTTTCGCATATTCCCCCATATCAAAGTAAGCATTGGCCCGGTTGTTATAAGCTACAGCATAAGCCGGGTTAGGGGCCATATCCCGCGTATACTGATCCAGTGCTTTCTCTACCTCATCCCAATCCTCATATAAGTCTAAAGATGGGATGCCGGTTTCTTGAGTCCCTGGTGCTGGGGTTTGTATTGTTGGTTGCGGTGTGTCCGGTTGCCCTTCGGCTGTCGGCTGTCTTCTCGCTGCTGTAATAGGTTGGGTGGCAGCCATCATCTGCATCTCTGTAGTTAACATACCTCGTGGTGCTACCGCCTGCTCCCCTTCTGTGGCTAGGTCTGTCGGTATTTTTTCTTCCGTGTCTCCGGCCTCTTGTGTTAGCGGTTCCTGTACCCCTACCGGTTCTTCTCTCTGGTCTTGGGCCGGTTGCTCTTGGATTGAGGGAATAATGGGCTGTGTTGGGTCGCTAGGTGAAACCTTCTCTTCCGCCTCTGCCGGGATAACATGCGCCTCTAATTCCTGGGGGAACGGTTGCACTGGCTCTGTTATTTCGGAGACCCCTAGTTGTAGTTCTGCGATGGTGCGGATGGTTTGGATCTCTCCCCAGGCTTCGTGACTCAAATCCTCGCGTTGCGTTATTCGTTCACAGCACTCTAAGAGCGATTGCCAATCCTGACTCTCTATCGCCTCCCAAGCTTTTGTGAGCACTGTTGCCCATTCTGCTACAGTCTTGGGTTCAGATTGCTCTCTTGCAGCTTGTTGCCATACCCGCGTTATCTCCCCGGCTAACGGGTAATATTGGTGCAGGGCTAACAGAAAAGACTCTATGCCGTCATATTCAACTTTGGCATCTTTAAGCATTAGACCGTGGTATAGGGCCTCTAGCTTTAATTGCCGCCATACAGGGTCGCGGTAGGGTGTTTCTGTGTTAATTTTCTTGAGTTGGTGTTGGTAATATGCCCGTAATTTGGTATGGGCGACTTCTAATTCCTCCCGGCGTCTCTCGTGAGCAAAATTGATAATTTGGTTGCGTATCTCTGGATGGTAGCACCAATACCCGGTGTATTCATCTACCAGGGGGGTTTTTATAAGCCAGTCAAAGCGTTCACGCGATTCCTTCCCATTGAACAGTGCCGTTATTACGCTGAGATTGACGCGCCGGGCGGCGGCACTATGGAGCACCGTCTTGCGTTGTTGGTCATTTTCAAGCCACTTAAGATACCGGTCCACAGCTCCTAGGGCGAGATCCCCGGCGTCGCCATTTGTGGCACTGGCCAACATAGCGACCAGGGCTGGCAATCCTTTTGAAAAACTCCAAACATCCTGGTTCCGTGCTTTATCGGTGATTCCTTTAATCTTTAAATACTCTTGGGTCACCCGCTCACTAAAAGGCGTTAACTCAAAGGCCGCTATCAGTGGCCGTAAGGGTAACCAGGATATATCCAATGCTTCTTGTGCAGCAATCGCAATCCATAGATTGGTTGTTAGTTCGCCTTGTAATAGGATTTGTCTTAACCAGTCATTTAAGTGGAGGCCGATATATTCCCAATCATCAAAACATAACAGTATAAGCCGTTGTGTAGACCATGAGTTAAGCTCTTTAACAAAGAAATGACTTAGTGTTTTGACTGGCCGCTTAATCAACGCTACTTTATCTGGATCACTGAATTTTTTGACCAGATACGCTGTCCAGGCTTTGGACTGGCTCTCTTCCGAGTGGTTATTTCCTTCCAGCATATCGAAGACGCCACTTGGAGTGTCTGGGTCCTTGGTTATTGCCTGCATACAGGCGGCATATTGGGCATAATATGTGTCAAATTCGGTAAGGGGTGTGCCGGCCTTCGTCATCTGCCGGCTGATATGGACCATAATCTGCAGGAGCGTCTGTTCTTGTATCGCCGTTGCTTGCTCGAAATTAACCCAGGTCGTTAGCGCACCATGTTCTTTTGCGATGGTGCAAAAACGCCTCATCAGGGTGCTCTTCCCTATACCATCAGGTCCATAAAGCCCAAATACCACGTTCTGAGGAACCTGGTAGACAAAATTAAGCCGGAATCGTTCGTATTCGTATTCCCGGTCCACAAAATGGGCGTTCCCCCGTTGTTGGAGTAGCTTATGCCATGTTAAGAGTTTTTTATCACTCATAATTCTCTTCTGGGGTGGACTATATATCTATCCCAAAGACTCCCCGGATAATATTGCCAATGACAAAGGATAAGGCTGCCACCCCTAAGCTGATGCCGGCCATTTCAAAGAATCGTTTTTTAAACTCTAAATCTTTGGCCACCGCAATATAGAAGTTAAAGAGCGCGATAACCAGAATGGCATTAAGAATTGTAAACCCCAGGCATACCAGGTAGTTGCTGAATATGAGATAGGGTAAGATCAACACTATAACTGTGAAGATATAGGCCAGCCCGGTATAGACCGCCGATTTTATGGGATCCAGGTCTTCCTCACCGGATTTTGTGGATAGATACTCTGAGGCCGCCATTGAGAACGAGGCCGAGATACCCGTTATCAATCCTGCCAAGGCGATAATGTTGGTGTTCTGGAATGCGAAGGTCAGCCCGGCCAATGCGCCGGTTAGCTCCACCAGGGCATCGTTAAGCCCTAATACCACTGAACCGGCATATTTAAGCCCTTCCTCGTCCAGCATACCCAGCAGAAGTTGCTCATGTTCTTCTTCATCCTCTAAAATTTTCTCGATCTCGGGGATAGATTCCCGTATCTTCGTATAGGCTGCCTGTGCATCCTCTTCCCCGCGTTCCATAAGCTTAATTCCAAAAGTCAGCCCTAGAATGCGTGACAGCCAGTAGAAAAAGGTAATCTTTAAGTTATTGGGAGAGACATCTTCACCCGAATATCTTTTAAGTGTCTGGTAATGACCTTGTTCATCATTGGCAATCTTATAGATAACCTCGCGGTTGTGCGGGTCCTTGATCTTTGTGGCTAGTTTTTTATAGGTCTCATAACCTGTTAGTTCTTCTCTTTGCATAGCCAAGACTTGAGCCTTGGTCTCTGCATTAATTTCTGTGGTTGGCATAAGTAGTTATTCCTTTCGTACCTTATTTTTTACAATAGTTGAGGGTTTCAGTATGCCATAAACTAATATAGATAATAGCATAGTTAAGCCTACGGATATCCATGTGAACGCCGGCACTCTCTTGATTCTATCCCAGGTAACTTTGGCTTCTGAAGGTTGCTTTCTATAAAGCTCTTCATTGAGTAAGTCGTTAATAAGTGTCAGTTGCTTGGTGAGAAAGTCGCGTACTTCCTCCGAGGGGAATTGTTCTATAACTTGGGGAAGTCGCTCCCGGCGTTGTTTCTCCTTTACGGGTTGCTGATTATTTAATAGCTTGGTATAGGCTTGTATCGTCAACTCCTGGACATTAGCCCAGTCAAGCGTTGCCACTCTATCCCTTGCCCGCTGCCCCATAGCCTCATATTCCTCTTGGGATAAGTTACATATCTGCTCTACGTGCCAGGCAAATGATTCTGGGGGAGCATCCTGTGGCAGACGATAACCCACGCTCTCATCGACTAACTCGTCAATTGTCTCATTGGATAGCCCTACAACCGGCGTTCCGGAACCTAATGCCTCAATAATAACTAAACTCTGCACTTCCATTTTGGATGCAGATACAAATACATGGGTCTTTGCGAGATAGTCGGGAATTTCCTCGTGGGGTATCTGTCCCGTGTAAATGATGTTGTCCAACCGGTTCTCTTGCGCGAATACTTCAAGTTGTCGCTTATAACCGTCGGTTAGCGGTTCGCCGATGAACCGGAGTTGGTAGCAGTCAGGAAGATGGCGCAACATCTTTAACAGGTAAAGCTGGTTCTTACGGCTGGTAAGGAATCCGATAAATGTAAGTGTCTTCTTTGTCTCGGAAAGGTTGGCGAAGGGATATGCCTCGTACTTCGCTAGATCTCTACCGTTATGGATTACGAAGAGTTGTCCCTCATAACCAAAGTCCCGGATGTCCTTAATAGCAGATTCATTTAAAGCCACAATAGCATCGCAATTGTCGTAAAAATCTGTGATAAAGGGTTGGATAATGGATTCCGTCAGGGAACTGCTGAGAATCTTACTTACATCGTCTGCCCCAAACTTGAGCAGTTTAGTGGGGAGTATGTGGGCTGTGTGTACAAAGGGCACATTGTGCATTTTGGCCCATATCTGCCCTATCAGTCCTAACAATGCTGGATCATGGGCATGGATAATATCCGGCTGGAAATCACCCAGGAAATCGAAGAGCTGTTTTACATTCCGTCGTGAGAGACTCGGGATTGATACGCCATTGTCTACAACTGCACGAATCCCAAAAACTTTCAGTCCGTCAGCTTCGCTATAGAGTTCAGTCTTCTCGCCAGGGCAAACAAGGATAACGTCGTGTTCCTTGTTGAAATAGTGAGCGATTTCATGTGCTACCCGTCCTGCACCGCCACCCTGTCCCTTTTCAAACAGAGAGATGAAAACAATTTTCATTTTTCTCCTTAATGATAAAATAGCTTATGGTATCTTTTGTAATCGGCCTCTATTGTAGTACCTCTTAATAAACTTGTAAATATAACCTCTTGAGCCATTCATTCCCCTAGTCCGCTAAAATACTCTTGCACATACTGTCGCAATACCGGTGGGTAGCTGCTGCGGCTTAAATCTGCCTCCGCCGCATCCAGGTAAGTGCCATAAACCTCCTGGTAAGCAATCCGGCTTTGGTTCCTTTCCCCAATTTTGGGTACTGGTTGCCCTTCTTGCTCTGGGCGTGGTATCGTAATCTCACTCCCCCGTTCGGTCAGTCTGTTACTTTCGCCTGCGCCATAAGGGGCACTACTGCCGCTGTCCTCACTATGTTGGCTTGCGCTTTGTCCTGCTCCTCCACCGTTGCCGCTTTGTCCTGTCCCCGGTTGTGTTCCGTGGCCGTCATTTCCCTGTGAGCCAGTCTGTGCATTGCCCTGCTGTTGAGTTGTATGCTCACCGGCTGTCGCGCTTCTCCCCGTAGTTGCTTGCCCCAGTTGGGATTGGGCATTTTGTAACTGTGACTGTGCATGTGCCATAGCTTGGTTGGGAGCGTTGGCTTCCGCTATACCTTCCAGCATATTTGCCGCTTCCTCTACGGCCTTTTTCCCACCAGTGGCATCTCCCGTATAAGTCTCTTGTGCGATCTGCCGGAATTGTTCTGCTAACTCCGGGTTGGTGCTTTGTAGGTTGTCGGCTATCGCATTAAACGCATCCGCCAGGGCTAACGTCTCTTCCTGCGTTAACGGTATTCCCTGGTCATCCACAAGCCCCCGCAAATATGCGGCGGCTAATTCCAAGTCTCCTGTCTGTAATGCTTTTGAGAGGGGTGCCACGATAGCTGCTGTAGACAATGGGGCGGCTTCCGATAACTGCTGCACTTGTTGTGTGGCTTCCGGTTGCTGCAACGCCATCAATGCCGCATGAGTATCCAGGAGTAGCTGCTGTTTTTGTTCCAGCGACATTGCCGGGTCCCCTAATCCGGCTAAAGCTTCATTAAGGAGTGCCTGGAGTTGCTCTTGTTGGTCCTCTGTCAACGCTGTATTTTCATTAAGCATTTGCTTGGTCTGCTCCAACTGTGCAATAGCTTCGGCTGTCGCTTCTTCCTCGATTTTACGTTGTGCTAGGATAGCTTCTTGGGGATTGGGGAGCCAGAGTGCCGGCATAAGCAATAATCCGGTAATCGCGATAATGATTACAATAGCACGCGCCGGGTAAGGTTTAAAGACTGTGTTGGCATCCACTGCACGCACCCACGTCAATGTCTCATGATATAAGTGCCGGGCCATCTGGGGCGAGGTCTTGATATTGCCAGATGTTAACTCCCATGCTGTGGTCAGGCGGTCCGCCAGGTTCAGCCCTAAATCCAGGCGACGCAATTGTTTCTCTATAGGTCGGGGCCATACCCAACCTATAATAACACTGAGTACTGTATTGAGGACAACGCTTATCCCAAGCATTCGTAGTATGGTTGTGCGGTTCCATAAAGGCGTTACACGGCTGAGCAGCGCTGCACATAGCCCTATAACCAGTGTGCCGGCTATTGTCCAGCCTGCGGTTTGTACTACATCATACCATCTCAGGCTGGTGTTTAGACGTTTCTGTTCGTAGTTTACTTGTTTTACTAAATCTTCCATAAATTTATGGTTCTGGGCGTTTTAAATGCCGGATAGTCGCCCTTGTCAATAAGAATGCAACCAATAAGGCCAATGCAGTATAGACAATCCAAGGGGAAGGTAATGTGATGGTGTGGGCTATGCCGCTGAATCCGCTCGTAGCGGATATTTCCAAAGGTAGCTCTATGAGGCCCAAGGAATTGTACTCGACCCATAGTGCCTCACTGAAGATACCGGTTGTAATCGGGTGCAATATAATAAGGATTGTCCAGCCATATTGAATCATAGCCTCTACCCACAACGGCACGGCAGCATGGTCTTTATATTGCCAACTGTCGGCGAAGGAGGCCAGACTTATAAGCCCTATACCGATAAGGATAGTTGTCACTAACGCCATACCGTAGTAGACTAACACTGAGGTAAGCGTGCGTTTCAGCCGTGACGATAGGAAAATCGCCTTGGCTATATTGACCAACAGCGCGGTCAAAATAACCAGAAATGTAATCACCAACTCGATGATGGTCACTCCCCCTAACCAATAACCGGCAAGTAGCATTGGGAGAGGGGCCAATATATACAGTGCCCCGGTTATCAAGGCATTGCCCATCTTCCCCATCACCAGGGAGTGCACCGGCAAAGTCGTAGTTCGTAGAATGTCCAGGGTACGGCGTTCTCGCTCGCTGGAAATACTGCCTAGCGCGCTGATAGGAGCTAATAGCCAGGCCGTTATCAATAAGACCGCTGCCGAGAACCAATAGAGCACCCGGCCCGCTGTAAACAGGTCATTTAAAGATAGCATTCCATCTAGTGAAAAAATGCTATTACCTACTATAATAGAATAGAAAAAAATCAGCAGCAATCCAATACCTAGCAAATAAAGACTTATCAGCCAGAAAAAAGTATTCTTTTTAACACTGCTATGGAGATGGCGAATTAAAATCGGATTCATAAACCCTCCGTATATTGAGGCTCTTATAGGCATTATACTTAGAGCTGACAAAGAGGGCAAGTCATTGGAACTTTTTGTACGTCTTTAACGTCTATACTATAGGGGACAAGACTATAGAAGTCTCCGTTGGGTGCTTGTCCAGCACAGTTTAATGTTAAAGGATATATTTTGCCTTTGATAGGCGTAACTTAAGACTTTTGTAGTCTGACTCAGTTTAAAATTTAGGGGGTAAATTACTATGAAAAACTGGATATGGTTGATGATTTTATTTGTCTTTTTGGCTACCGGGTGCCAACCGGACGAAGCAACGCCGACTGCTGATGCGGTTGAGCCTACTTTGCCGTCGGGTATCTCTCCGCTTACATCTCCTCTCTCTCCTTTACCTATACCGGGAACGTTACCGGCTGGGGCTGGCAGCATGGCCGACGCCGTCCGGGTACTTGTTGCCAAAGAGTTGAAAATTAGTGCGGATTCGTTAGAATTGGTCTCTGCCGAGGAAGTAATGTGGGGTGATGCCAGTCTTGGTTGTCCTGAACCGGACAAAGTCTATGCTCAGGTCGTCGTACCTGGGTGGCGCATGATCTTTGAGGGTGGGGGGGGCAAACTATATGATGTCCACACCAGCAATAAACCTGAACAATATGTGATTTGTCGTGAGCTAAGCACCAAACCCGGACCCATTGATTTTTCACTGACGCCCATCCCACTGCCGGAAGCCAACGATGAAAAGTCGCTTGGTGATTACGCGCGGCAATTTGTCTCTGGGGAAAAAGACATCCCCTTGGATGAGTTGTCGGTTGTTGAGATTGAAGCTGTGGATTGGCCCAACTCTTGCCTGGGCTGTGCCAAACCTGACCAGGTCTGCCTAATGGTCATTACACCTGGCTATCGCATCAAAGTCCAGGCCGGTGATGATATTTATGAAGTCCATACCGGTACCCGTGGGCTTAATCCCATCATCTGTGAAAAATAAGCGTTAGATAATGAGGCGTGAGGCGTGAATTACGTCTTCACGCCTCACGCCTCACGCCTCACGCCTCACGCCTCACGCATTCACGTATCACTCTCTACTTAAACAACCGCTCCGCCCACATCACTAGTTGCTGTGCTAACGGCTGTGCCCGTTCCGTAATTCCAAATACCCCGTCTGCCGTAGCTAGAGCACTGGCAATACTTCCCAGTCTACCCAGGATAAGGCTTGCTTTTGGCTGTGGTTTTTGAGCTTGGCGCTCCACAAACCTTAAATCACTTTGCAAAACTTCTTCTTCGTCAGCATCCAATCCCGCCGTAGCTATCGCTTGGCGCAAAACCTGTAACTGCTCCAAAAACGTTTCTAGAGGGACCGTTTCGCTGTACTGTTGTTTATTTATTTCAACGCGATTGTGATTACCGCCTATAATATTGCCATCCCCGGTAATCGTAATCTTCCGGTCGCCATAGTGTTGGTTTACAGGTCCTTGGGGTTTATAAACGCCACCTTGTGATCCCCGGAAGTCTACTGCTTCACCACCGCCGACGGCCACCGGGCCATCGAATTGCCCCGAAAGCACCGGCCCTGTAACATCGCCCTCAATGTTCGTTTGCGAACCGTGAACGGTTTGCCCACTTTGATTAAAAACCGTAGTCTTATTGCCCGTCACAATATCTCCTCTTACATTCTCGGCTTGCACCGCCCCCGCGCCCAGTGCCGTTGCGTGATCCCCTTGCGCCAATGCCCCGGAACCATTGACTACACCCTGCCGTTGCCACGCGCCTGGCTCCGGTTCGATCACCGGTTCTATACCAAATGGCAATCCCTTGGGCTGTGTATCCCCACCGGCGTAGTAAGCCAGCACAAAGTTATCGGCTTCCTCAAAGTGCAGAATTGGATGCTGTTTGTCCCTGGTGCGTCTTGGAACCACTTCCCGTGTGTGTAGTGCCACATCCGATACCCGGACGAAACCGTCTCTCTTGGCTACATCATCCCCTGATAGTGCCTCAATCAGTGCCACGGTAAACGCGCTGTAGGGCCTCCCGGCATAAGAAAGTTCATCCTCTTTAGATGAGGCTATCACCACCCGGCCTTTCCCTTCCCCTAATAAATTCAGGGCCTCTGGTGGTAGTGGTGACTTGCTAATCTTTTCAATTCCCGGTGCTTTGGCTTCGCCAATGCCGCCGGCGTGGCAGCAATCGAGCAGCAGTAATAGCTTCTGCGCCGGGATTGCCCGTAGCTTCTGGGTAAATTCCGCGCCGCTGATTGCTGTGGTCCTTAAATTCTTTATATCGTAGCCGTAGGGTAACAGGAAATAGGCATCGCCGAACGATGTGGAGATCTTGTAGCCGTGTCCGGAGAAATAAACAATAACCGTAGATAGGTCATTAGTGGCTTCCGCGAGGTTGTCCAATGCCTTGAGTAGCGCGTCGCGTTCTGCCGCCGGCCCGGTCAGCGTCTGCACCTGCTTTGCCGGATAGGCACAGCGTCCGTCGTCTGTGAGCATGCCCGCCAATCCTTCCGCGTCATCCACCGTACCCGCTAAATCCGCTCCCACGCCAATAATTAAAGCGTGCCCTTGATTGAACATTGCCATTGCCTTTCACCTCCTTGAAAGTTTTCATTTTGTGTATTCGTATCCCATTCGTGGCTACCCTTGCTTCTCCACCTCAAAACAAGTATAATGACATTATATTACACAATAGTAAGGATTAAAACAATGAATGCTGTTAATTCAACACTTTCCGTTGAACAGACC
>JAFGKB010000165.1 GCA_016928755.1 Anaerolineae bacterium
ACTAGATAATCTCACAGTGCGACCTGGTGCAACGGTACACTTTACAGCGACTGCCACCGACGCAGACATACCGGCCAACCCATTGACATTTACGTTAGGAGCCGGTGCCCCAACGGGGGCCAGTCTCGATCCGGCCACCGGCGAGTTCACTTGGACACCGGTGGATACAGGCAGCTACCCGCTCACCATTCGCGTCAACGACGGCGAGTTAGAAGATCACGGGACATTTACAATCACCGTGAATAACCACGCACCCACGGCAAACGCGGGCGTGGATCAGACCGTCGAGACAGGCGACACCGTTACCCTTGATGGTTCCGGCAGCAGTGACCCGGATGGTGACGCCCTTACCTACGAATGGACGCAAACAGGCGGCACAGCCGTTACCTTAAGCGATATACGCGCTATACAACCCACCTTTACCGCCAGCGAAACCGGCATCCTTACCTTCACACTCACCGTCACCGACAGTTGGGGGCTGGCAGCGACAATGCCGGATATGGTACAGATTACAGTGACGGAGACTGTTTACAAGGTCTTTTTGCCACTTATAATGAAATAACATTTCACACCGGACAACTTGGGCAAGGGCCTATGGCCTATGTTTGTAGGACAACTTGCCCAAGTTGTCTATTTTTTCTGGCAAGCTGGCAACTTGCCCTACGGGGTGGCAAGTTAACAACTTGCCCTACTATAATGTACTACACAACCCGCGCAGCAGACCGGAAAGCTCGGCTTGGTCTTTCGCCGAGATCCGGACTGGAAGAGCATACAAGCGTTTTGTTTCCTCTGGCAGCTTATCCTTAAACCATACAAAAACTTCAGGTCGATCCAATTCTAGCTTGCCGACGCCCCCCCATACCAAACGGGGTTCAACCCACACATCGCGGTTAAGCGTCTGGACAATATATTCATGCAACAACCCGGCACCGGCCCGCGCCTGTTTACCAGGGTTATATTGCATACGCAGCCAGCCGGTAAAGGAACGCCGGTACCATGTCTGGTGACGATAAGAATAAGTTCCCTTATAAGTCTTGACTTCAAGCGCAAATATACCCGGGGGACCGAGCAAAACCATATCAATATCCCCCTTATTACCGGGTAACTGTAAATTACGGAAAAGAACCCAATTATTATCAAGTCCCTGGCGCAAAAGACGGGCAACCTGCACCTCCCCTAAACGCCCCTGCTCAAAGCTGTTCAACTCCTCCATTGACTCTACCAGCCGTTCACCTAACCAGAACATAGGCAACATTAGAACAAGGGATACAACACCGAGTATAATCGGCGGACGGGACCCCAAAACAAGGCTTGATACCAGAATCCACAACAGCAACAAAACCCCAATCCCGGTCAAACATAACCCCACGATTGTCACGATCACCTGGCGGCGATATCGCAAGCGAATCTGGCGGGTAAGATAATCGGAGCCTTGGACTACAGGCATTGGTCGAGCACTAGAAGAAATTTGCGCAACAGAGGCCGCTATAGAACCATTCTGCTCATGCGCTGTAGTTTTGGCCTTTTGAGGAAGACCAGATTGAGAATCAAACGACAGCTTGTCCTGAGATTGCAAGTTACCATTACCGGAAGAACGCTTCTTATTTTTACTGCGTTTAGCGACTACCGGCAATAACAAGCGGGCAGCCTGCCGCAAACGCGCCTCTTCGGCAAACCACGCCGCCCGGCGCAGGTCCCGAGCCTTAACCGCCCCCGTATCAACAAGTTCACCCAAGGGACGATTCAGGCGACGGAAAGGCCAAGAGATCAAGCGCGCCTCTTCAAGGGTCATTGAGAGGTTGGGTAAACGGTGATGAGAGGCCAATACAACATCCGCCATCTTGCGCATCTTGGGGTCACGGGCGTGGGCACTGGCCCAGTCCAAATCTTGGCGGGTCACCTTTCCTTCGGCCAACAACTCGCCTAAAGACCGTTTCGGCTCACTCTTCGGGCGAAAAGGCCAAATCATAGCTTTAGCCTGCTGCAAAGCCTGGAATTCATCCCGCGAGGACTTGGAGATAGCGACTCGTGCCGCATCTTGCTTGTGCTCGGCCTTTGATTCAACCGGGGCTTCATGGACATCATCCACAGAAACGAATTCAACGACTTCAACGCCCCTATCCAGTTCAGGTACTTCGACCAGATTATCTTGCGGCCCAGAAATTGATTCAGCCATAACCAGTTCTTCAGGCACAACCACTTCCGTCTCTGAGACAAAGAAGGTCGCTTTATCTTCAACCGGGGAAACCGGTTCTGCACCATCCAACGCGGATAATCCCCGCCTCGCCATTACATTACCGGGGTCCAATTGAAGCGCCTGTAAAAAGGCGGTTTTAGCAACTTTAGGGGAAGGAGCAATCCCCCCCAAGAGTATCCACGCTTCCACATCACCGGTATGCTCACGCAAGTATCCCTGTAATCCCTGCAAAGCCTCTGGACCTCGACCTGACCGGGCCAGTTGGACCAACTTTATAAGTTCAGAATTCACCCTATATGTATCTCCAAATTAAAAGTATAAGCCCCCAGGACAAATCCTGGATTCTCAAACACAGCAAACTGCGAGGAATTAATTATACCTAAATGCGACCCTGCCACGCATTATAATTATACATGGTAAATCACCATCATACCCTGACATGAGAGTTAAGCAAAGTGGGGGCGTGCTTCACCGGGCATGCTTCACCAGGCGTGCTTCACGCACCTAAATCAGCGTGATATCAAACTTCTGCACCCTATGTGCCGGATAATAAGACTCCTTAGCCTTACGCAAACCAGGCTCACCCAAGTCTTGTTCGCGGTTAACATAATCCACATGATTCCATTGGTTCTGTACAAAAAGCTGGTTAATCATAGGATATATCCCCTGGAACTCGATATTGGCTTTCTCAATATGGACAACTGCCGTTTGAGCGTTCAGTAACTCTCCCAACGTAATGGCCTGGACCTGACCATCAACCAGCAATAAACCACCGACAATCTGTAAGGCATCCAGATTAAGCAATGACTGGCGTATTCCCTCAAATTCATGGGTTAAACTCAGATCCTCCTCACAACGTCGCCACTGGCACCACACTTCTGCCAAGGACAAGCATTCGTCAACCCGGTCTTCGGTCAACGGAGCATAGGCATAATTAGGGTACTGGCGCAGGAATTTATTAATATGGTTACGTTTTTTGCTATATTTGCGCCCTGCTAATTCCGCCAAATCCTCACGGGCATAAACATAATCAAAGTGCTCGCGGGTAGGGGAAATGTGCAAATCATCCGCTTCTTCAAGTTCCGCCACCAGGCGTGCATCAGCACGCTGGATACGGGGTGCAGCAAGAGCCAATTCATCACGCAGCCAGTGCAACCACATCCGGATAACCGCTAAACGCGAAGGCGGCCCTACCGGGGGCAGTACAAATCCATCCTGCCCCATAATCAATAGCCAATCCTGGTAAATGGCCCATTTAAAATCATAATAGGTACGCCAGATGAAGAAATTAGTAAAGGTCAGTTCTGAGGTCTCAGGTTGGTAAGCCCATAGATACTGATGAACTATATCGCGGTCTTCAATAGCCAACGGGTTAAAACTCGGAAACTCCGGGTAGTGTGTCATATATTTGAGCTTCTCCTTCCGGTTTAATTCTTAAGTCCATCCATTATACTGCAAAAATGACTAAAAACCGGGGCATAACATATTCAAGGAGAAGTCTGACAAGATGACTTTCATCCTAATTTTAGAACATTTGCCCTACTTCCCCTTGACTCTCCCCCTAGGGTAGGGTGTATACTATAGTTACTGTTGGCCAACAGTGAAGCAATCACAGGAGAGTTGTATGCTCAAAATCGGAGAGTTATCAAAACTGGCACAAGTCTCGGTCAAAACATTAAGGCACTATGACAAACTAGGGCTGCTCAAACCGGCATGGACGGACCGCTTTACAGGTTATCGCTACTATATACTGGAGCAGATACCACACCTGAACCGTATCCTGGCACTCAAGGAATTGGGATTCTCACTAGAACAGATAAAGCCTCTGCTACGTGAGGATGTTACACTTACCGAACTACGGGGGATGCTAAAACTGAAACACGCGGAACTCCAGCACAAAGTAGCGACTGAACAAATGCGGTTAGCCCGCATTGAGACACGGTTACAACAAATTGAGCATGAGGGAAAGCCGTGGCCTTATGACGTGGTTCTTAAAGAGATGCCGGCTATTGCGGTTATCAGTATCCGTAAAAAGATACCCTCATATGCCGAAATTGGTCAGTTATTCACAGAACTCCAAACGTATCTTAATAAGTATGGAATAACGCTCTGTGCAACTAGTCCCAGCATGGTCTTGTATCACGATACCGAATACCGTGACCAATGGGCCGACGTAGAAGCCGCGGTGCCTATCGCACATAATGCCAAGGTGCGTATCAATGAAACCACAGCTATCCGGTTACAACAGTTACCAGGAGCGGAGACAATGGCATGCGTCATTCACCAAGGCCACTATACCGGCCTATGGGAAACTTATAATCATCTATTTACCTGGACACAGGCAAATGGATACCGTGCCAAGGGGCCAAACCGCGAAGTGTATCTACAGGGACCCATGACCGGGGTTTCTCCAGAGCAATATATCACTGAAATACAACTCCCAGTGGAAAAAGTAGAAGCTATGTTGATCACAAAACAGGAGAAAGAAGAAGCAATGGAACCTAAGATTATGACCAAACCAGCGTTCACAGTTGTAGGCTTGAAGTATCATGGCAAGAACGAAGCTAATGAGCTCCCCCAACTATGGGCCGAACTCAATCCTCGTATTGATGAAATCCAACATCAAACCGGTTACGCAGCCTATGGCGTATGTGGGGCAATGGATACAGAGGGAAATTTCGACTATGTAGCCGGATTTGCAGTCACCAGTACTGAAGATATACCCGAAGGTATGGTGGCATGGGAAGTACCCGAACAGCGTTATGCAGTCTTTGAATGCACATTACCTACCATCCATAAGACCTACGAATATATCCACCAGACATGGCTCCCGCAATCCGAATACGAACGCACCAACGGTCCCGACTTTGAGCTTTATGGTGAATACTTCGATCCCAGTAACCCAGGCTCTCCTATGTATATCTACATCCCCATCAAGTAACAAATACTCTGAACAGCAAACTAGCGCGCCCCAAATGGGACGCGCTAGTTCTGTATGGGCCAAAAATTGTAAGCTTCAGGCAAGCTGCTATACTGGAATAGTGGTTGTTTTATCGCCAATTCCTCAAGCTCTTTATACTACTTACTACCTTATCCAGGGGTGG
>JAFGKB010000166.1 GCA_016928755.1 Anaerolineae bacterium
AATCCTCCGCGAGCGACTTCTGATTATAGCCCCTTGTTTACAACAAGCTTACGGGTATAATTCTAGTATGTCAAAAGAAAGATTACAGAAGATATTAGCCTATGCCGGATATGGATCACGGCGTAGTTGTGAGGAAATAATTGAGCAAGGACGGGTTGCAGTTGACGGAAAACTGGCACAGTTAGGCGACAAAGGTGACCCCGAAACCCAACGCATCACCGTGGATGGTGAACCTGTAAAAATAGAGAAACGCTATCTCTATATCGCGTTGCATAAACCCCGTGGCGTGATTTCAACCGTCAATGATCCTTATGGACGGCGCAACGTGCGGGACCTCATCCCCCTTAACACAAGGCTTTATCCTATCGGACGGTTAGATGCTGATAGTGAGGGGCTGATTTTAATGACCAACGATGGCAATCTAACGCAGCACTTGACCCACCCGAGTTATGGCCATAAGCGTATCTATCGTGTGCATATCGAGGGCGAGCCAACCCCGAAAATGTTGGAACGGCTGCAACGGGGCATCTCTTTAGATGGGAACCCGGCCCGGTGTAAGAGTATCGCCGTAGAACCGGGGCTACAAGATGGCAGCACTTGGTTACGGGTCAGCGTGGAGGAAGGCCGTAATCATATGCTACGCCGCATGATGGCTGCCCTGGGTTACCCGGTAAAACGGCTGATCCGCGTACAAATGGGGCCGATTCAACTGGGAGACCTGCCGCGCCGGAAATGGCGTTACTTACAACAAAACGAGATCGAGGCCCTGGAGAAGCAGCTAGATATTAAGCTATACCCGGCCAAACCGGATAAACGCCCAGATAGTTATGGAACATCCCGGAGACGGCAGCCCGGCAGCAGGTCAAAGCCGGCAACTTCTAAACCAAAACGACCCTACAGGCGTAAGAAAACCTAAGGAACTGACAACGTGAGACCGGCGACGATAGCTATTGATGGCCCGGCAGCATCGGGCAAGAGCACACTGGGCTACTATATCGCCCAATACTTGAATTATCTTTATCTTGACACCGGGGTTTTATACCGGGCAGTTACCTGGGCGGCATTGAATCAGAAAGTAGCTATAGCGGATGAAGCCGCTATCACAACCCTGGCCCAGGAGCTAGATATTACGGTAAGTCCTAAAATACAGAACCACCACCACGAGGAAGATGGCCGCCAATATACAGTGACGAGCGATGGGCAAGATATTACGTGGGCCATTCGCACACCTGAAGTTGATGGCAATGTCTCACCGGTATCGGTCTATCCCGGTGTGCGGGAGGCATTGACCCGGCGGATGCGCGAGATTGCCGCCCAAGGCAAGGTAGTGATGGTAGGACGGGATATCGGTACGGTGGTGATCCCGGATGCGGATTTAAAATTATATGTTATTGCCTCAGCAGAGGAACGTGCTAAACGGCGGTATGAAGAGCTGCTGATACGTGGCAAGCGTACCACCTATGAAGCGGTCTTAAATAACATCCGGCAACGGGATAAAATTGATAGTGGCCGTGAGGCAGCACCGCTATGCGCGGCTGAAGATGCGGTGGAATTCGATACGACGGCTTATTCGAAGGCAGAGATGTTCAAGGCGATTATTGAGATCGTTGAGAACTGGAATACACAGGGAAACAACTGAAGTCGCTGCTATGAACTTCTGAATATCCAATCACAGGCTTGTAGTCCCGGCTTTAGTTATCATGTTGTTTTTTATTGTAGGCTTAACACTTTCAAATCTAAGGAGGACAAGATGAGCGAACAGACCTATGACATAGCTATTGTTGGGGGAGGGCCGGGAGGATATGTAGCTGCTATCCGGGCAGCACAATTAGGGAAGAAGGTCGCGGTTATTGAGCGCGAATACCTGGGCGGTGTCTGTCTTAACTGGGGTTGTATCCCCACAAAAGCCCTGCTACGCAATGCAGAGATCATTCGTCTCCTGGGACGCGGTAAGGAGTTCGGTTTCAGTGTAGAAAATCCCACAGCGGATTATACGGCGGCGGTTGAGCGCAGTCGCAAGATTTCCGAACGCCTTGTCAAAGGTGTACGAAGCTTGATGGACAATAACGGGATAGACGTGATCTGGGGAACCGGCAAGCTGGCCAGCCCCAACACCGTGGCCGTACACTCTAAGGAAGAGGGTGACCGCGTAGTAAGTGCCAAAGATATTATCCTCGCTACCGGCGCGTGTCCTTGCGTACTGCCAGGATTCGATATTGATGGTGAGTATATAATCAATGCCCGGCATGCGATTGAGCGGACTACACTGCCAGAAACCGCGATTCTGATTGGTGGCGGCCCGATTGGATTAGAAATCGGTACTGTATGGAGTGCTTATGGGACCAAGGTTGAGGTTGTGGAAATGCAGAGCCACATTCTGCCCACAGAAGATGAGGAAGCTGCCCAGGAATTAAGCCGATATCTCAAACGCCAGAAGATTAAGTTACACACCAGCACCCGTGTGGAGAAAATTCAACGAGTCGGCAAGAGTGTCCATGTTGAGATCAATGATAAAAAAGGTACTCGTACCTTGGAAGCAGATGTCGCACTGGTTGCAGTAGGCTTTTGTGGCAACTGTATGGACTTAGGTCTGCGAGATATAGGGGTAGAGCAATACGGACGCGGATGGGTCAAAACCGATGACTTTATGCGCTCCAATATCCCCCACGTTTACGCCATAGGGGATATAAATGGCAAGCTGTTGCTGGCCCACGTAGCTTCAGCACAAGGCATCCTGGCCGTTGAAACTATCGCCGGGCTACATCCAGAACCCTTTAACGTCAATCTGGTCCCACGCTGCACTTACACCACCCCACAAGTGGCGTCTTTTGGGCTGAGTGAGGCCAAGGCCAAGGAACAAGGATTGGAAGTTCGCGTAGGTAAATTCCCCTTCTTGCCTAATGGTAAAGCGTTGGGTCTAGGTGAGAACCACGGATTTGTGAAGATCGTAGCCGAAGAGAGTAGTGGCGTAATTATCGGCGCGGTGATTGTCGGGCCAGAAGCCACCGAGTTGTTGCCGGAATTGGTGTTGGCCAGTCAGGCGGAGTTGACACCTGAGGAGATCGCCAAGACTATCCATGCCCACCCCACTTTGAGTGAAGCGGTCGCGGAAGCGGCTCATGGGGTATTTGGAAAGGCAATACACGTTTAGTCGCTTATATTAGAGGGAGACCCCGGCCATGAAACCGGGGTCTTAACTATAACTCATATGGTCAAACAACAGCAAGCAACATTTAACGAAGTACACCCGTCCCCCCCTTTTTGGTCGGCGCGCTTTTCGCTGCCTAATCCCCCTACACCGGGGACATTTATGCTGGCCGACCTGGGGGAACCGTTACGGACGGTTCTCTTTCCCGCTTTTATCGAAGACAACGCTTTTATCACCTTGTTACCACCCCGGCATCCAGGAACCCATCTTCTGCCTGGCAGTAATGTGGATATGATCGGCCCAGTAGGCAAAGGTTTTGAAATCGGATCGATAGACAACCTTTTGCTGGTAGCAGAAGACCGTTATCTACCTCCGCTATTGCCTTTATTACGAGCGGCCACCGGGGTGGCACTGATAGTGGAAGCAACCACCCGGGCGATGTTGCCACAGATAGCCCATATCCCCCCGGCGGTGGAGTTGTATATGGTGACCCGCGACGGTTCGGCGGGATTGTTAGGGCCATTGGAATCTGAATCGCCGGCCCCCACAGGACTGGAACGCGCAGCCCCACACTTCAAAGCATTGATAACCTGGGCTGAGTGTATTATTCTCTCATGTGCCCCAGAACGTTATCCAGCACTGGCCGCTATGGTGCGCAAAACCCGGTTGAGTGTGCCGGAGAACTTTGCCCAAGCATTGGTGCAAGTTACTATGCCTTGCGGTATCGGTGCCTGTGAAGCCTGCCGGGTTAAGACCAAGCGTGGGGAACGTAGGGCTTGCACAGATGGCCCGGTCTTTAATCTATTAGATTTCGATGGGGTGGAATAGAGAACGATGACATGGATAGAATTAGCACCACGTCATAAACAAGGGTTACCAATCCCTAGCCCGGTGATGCCGGCAGCAGGAACGTTTGGCTATGGGCCGGAGTACCGGGATTTGATGGCCTACAAGGCTGCGGATGATGCCTATCTGCTGGGCGCGATTGTTACGAATCCGGTGAGTCTCAAACCACGCCACGCAGCCAATACCCGCCGGATAGAAGTGCGCAATGAGCAAATGCTGGTGCACACCGGGTTACCCAATCCAGGATTGAAAGCGATACTCCGTGAACACCGGAATTTTTGGCAAAGACAAGGGATTCCTGTTATTATACACCTGATTGCCACTAATCCTTATGAGGTAGCCAAGGCATCCGGTAAACTATCAAGGGATGACAGTATCGCAGGGATAGAACTAGGTTTAAGAAGCGATATTAGCCTGAGAGAAGCACTGGATATGCTCTATGCAGCCCAGGACGGCGGTGAGAAACCGGTTATCGTGCGGGTGCCCTTTGAAAATGTAGATATTCTGGCACCGGCGTTGGCCGAAGAAGGTGCAGACTGCTTGACACTCACGGCCCCACCACGAGGACTGCTGCCAACCGAGGATAATGACGCAGGCGAAGGCACACTTTATATGCGGGGTCGTTTGTATGGGCCGGCTATGTTCCCATTGCTCTTGCAACATTTATCAACGTGGTGTCGTGCTCTGGAGATACCGGTTATCGCCTGTGGTGGAATTAGTTCTCCCGCAGATGCCCAGGCATGTCTTGATTTAGGGGCAAAAGCGGTGCAGATTGACACCCAATTATGGCGTGACCCCGGATTACTGCCCCGGATAGCACAAGCTCTAATTGACCGGCAACAAGAGGAAGAAGAATTCTCATCATTCGAAACGTAATTGGAATGTAGGCAGCTTGCCGGCACAAACTGGCGGGCAGAATGCCCACGTTCCCAAGTTATTCTTACAGGAGTGGAAACTATGCAAGAAGCACCGGAAAAGAAACAACAAGAAAAACCCAAAATCGGACAGATTGTCCTATGGGTACTGGTCATTTTGTCCCTAAGTCTCAATGGGATGACCATCTACGCACTCTTACAAGCACGGAATGCAGCCGTGGCCGCGGTAGCATCCGCACAGGTTACTATAGCCCGGATATCACAAGAACCTATTCGTACTGTGGTCAGTATAAATCAGGACATCCC
>JAFGKB010000167.1 GCA_016928755.1 Anaerolineae bacterium
AAATCCGTGCCATCTGATTAATCCGTGGTTCAGACCCTTGTCAGAATCACGGATTGCCACGGATTACGGGATGACACGGATTGGCCAACCGTGTAAGTTAGATCTAACTCTTGGATTAGATTTATCCCTGGGCGGATTGGCTCCTCTGTGAATCTCAGTGGGATAGCTCAAGACTTTTGTAGTCTAAATTCCCTCCTCGGCAACTTGCCTAAATACCATAATTAAAGTACCATTATTTGTAGTAAAGCCACACGTGAATAGCCAACAAAGACAGCCACAGTCTTTTAGCCAAGCAACTATTCACAAAGCATAAGGAGGGACAGGATGCACTGGTTAAGTTTTTTCATTGGTTTACTTGTCGGATGGTTAATTGAGTTAGCCATTGATTTTTTCTACTGGCGACGCAGGGCCATACCGGATACCGGGGACACAACAAAGCTGCAAAACGAACTTAACGCCGCCAAGGACCGGATTCGCGAACTGGAAACTGAGATAGAGAAGTTACGTGCACAGCAACGGCAGTGCCAAGACGATGCAGAGAAACTACAAGCCTGTAACCAAAATCTACAGACCACTTATGAAGAACTTGAAACCATACACGCGCGCGTTAAAGAACTTGAAGACCAATTAGGAAAAACACAGATCGACTTACAACGCTGCACAGAACAGTTAGAGGAAGCACAAGCAGCCCCACCTCCTGCGGTGGCATTTGCCCCGGTTCGCTCGCCAGAACCTATGGAACCCGATGACTTACGTAAAATCGAGGGGATAGGGGTCAAGATAGCCGGTATCCTCAATAAACACGGGATTCTCACCTTTGCACAATTGGCCGGAACTGAAGTTAGCAAACTCGAGGCAATCCTGGAAGAAGCCGGGGCACGGTATCGCCTGGCCGATCCCTCAACCTGGCCACAGCAAGCCAATCTGGCGGCCACCGGAGATTGGGAAGGGTTAAAAGAACTCCAAGACCAATTAAGTGGTGGCCGAGCTAAATAAGCTACGGGCTAAGAAGCATACGGAAAAGGATAAAGAGATGGCTGACAAACAAGGGCCTCTTGTAAGAGGTTACAATATTTTTAAGGGTGTGGTTACAACGGTGATTATAGGGGTCATTATCATTCTGTTGTTAAGCGGGGGAACGGGTTTAACCGGGGAACCGAGTCAGAGAATAGCCGATTTACCCACATCACAACCCACGGAAATCGATACCCCCGAACCGGTCATAGAACCCACGTTAGAGACTCCAACCATAGGAGAGCCAGAGGTAAAAGATGACGGCACGGTAAAACTGCAAGGCCAGGGCACGCCGGGTTCCAAGGTTGCGATATGGGCCGGTGGCAAACGCCTGGGTGAGGCCACAGTGGGCGATGATGGCACCTGGGCCTACACGGCGGAGATGGAGCCAGGCGACCACGAGATCACGGCCAAAACGTTGGATGCTGCGGGCGCTGTCGCTGCCGAATCCGAGCCGCTGGCGTTTACGATGCCTGAACCGGAGGAAGAAATTGCCGCGCCTAGGCTAGAAACGCCGGAAGTAACTGATGACGGTATGGCGAAGTTACAGGGCCAGGGGACGCCGGGTTCCAAGGTTGCGATATGGGCCGGGGGCAAACGCCTGGGTGAGGCCACAGTGGGCGATGATGGCACCTGGGCCTACACAGCGGAGCTAGAACCAGGCGACCACGAGATCACGGTTCAAAATACAGATAACCCCGACTTGGTCAGTGAGGCTGTGGCTATTACTGTACCCGAAAAAGAAGAAGCACCGGCTACACCATCTGAGGCCGAAGAGGAGGTTGTCTGCGGTGTAGGCGAGGCCCCCAAAGGTGTGGACCAAGGCGACACCTATATCGTCGCGCGCTGCGAGTATATGGCCTTAATCGCCCAACGCACCAGGGTCAAGTTAGCGGACTTAATTGCGGCCAATCCCCAAGTGACAAATCCTGATTTGATCTACCCCGGCCAGGTTTTGAACTTACCGCCAAGAGATTAAGTTTTTAGCAATAATGGGTAGTCGAATAACAGCCATCCGGATATTAGGATGGCTGTTGTTTGTTACAGAGCAAACAAACACACCAAAAACTTTTCATAATTGAGAATCTGCGAGTATAATATAGATAGGCATAGCGAAAGGGGGCAACTATGCGTTACACAATCAAAGATACGGTCACGCTACATAACGGCGTAGAGATGCCGCGTTTTGGTTTGGGCGTATACCAAACTCGTGAAGGCCAAGAGATAGAGAACGCGGTGCGCTGGGCTTTAGAAGCGGGCTATCGCAGCATCGACACAGCCGCATTCTATGGCAACGAAGCCGGAGTAGGAAAAGCCGTCAGAGAAAGCGGTATCCCACGGGAAGAGATTTTTATCACAACGAAAGTTTGGAATATAGACCAGGGTTATGATAAGACACTTGCAGCCTTTGAGACCAGCCTGAAAAAACTGGCTATGGACTATATAGACCTGTACCTTATTCACTGGCCGGTCAGGGGAATGTACCCAAAGACATGGAATGCCTTAGAGACAATCTATAAATCAGGCAAGGCCAGAGCCATCGGTGTGAGCAACTTCCTCAACTACCACCTGGAAGCATTGGCGAACACAGCGCACATTGTACCAATGGTGAACCAGGTTGAGTTCCACCCTTATCTACAGCAAGTAGAACTACAAGCCTATTGTCAGGAGCACAATATCCAGGTAGAAGGCTGGCGGCCCATTATGGGAGGAAAAGTGCTGGATATTCCAGAACTAGTCGCCATTGGTGAGAAATACAACAAAAGCGCGGTCCATGTCACACTGCGCTGGATGCTCCAGTTAGGTGTTGTTATGATTCCTAAGTCATCTCAAAAACGCCGCATCCAGGACAATGCCAATATCTTCGATTTTGAACTCTCGGCAGAGGATATGGAAATCATCAACAGCTTAGACCGCGATCACCGCACCGGCCCACACCCAGATACTTTCTAAAAAGAGGAAGAAACAATGAAAGAAATAACTTTTGAATACCCAGAAGGCTTGGAACTCGCAGTGCAAACAACACCAGAAGAACTAAGAGCACAAATACGTCTGATGGCTGCACTAAAAATGTTTGAACTTGGGAAACTGTCCTCTGGAAAGGCTGCTCAACTGGCAGGCATGTCACGTGTGGAATTCTTCGAACAATGCGGACGCTATAGAGTCTCAGTATTCAACTATTCTCCAAAAGAAATGGAAAACGAACTGCAAGCAGACCTACAAACTATAGATAAAATAAAATCTAAAGCGACTAACTCAGGGACTAACTAATGATTACAGTTAGTGATACAGGACCACTAATTGCATTAGCTAAAGTCGATAGGCTCTCACTACTACAAAGTCTATTTGGCGAAATACTAGTTCCGCCCAGTGTTTACAGGGAATTACTGGCAAAATATGGGGAAGAATTCAATCGACTCTATGCTAGCTTAAATCAGTTCATCAGAACTGAGGCAATAGTTCAGCATCAACCCGAAGTCAAAGCTATCATAGCGCACCTTGATATTGGAGAACGGGAAGCAATAGAATTAGCTTACGAACGACAATCTCTATTAATCATAGATGATTATCTTGGACGTAAAGCAGCACAAAAACTAGGCATAGAAGTCACAGGCGTTATAGGCGTATTAATCTACGCCAAACAAATAGGTCTATTGGATAATGTGCTGCCAACACTTAATAGTATACGTCTAAAAGGCTACTGGCTCTCAGACGAGATTATGGCGATAACAGCAAAGTTAACAAAAGAAAAGTGGCGCTAGCGTACCAATTTCATCTTTAACGAGTACATGTCACCCCGGTTATGGCAGACCATAAACACGACGGGAGTACCATCCTCGGCAAAGATGGTGCGGTGTTTAAATAACAGCGGCGACCCTTCTTCCATTTCTAATAACTCGGCAACTTCTGTGGTCGCACCACGGGCGTGATTTTTCTGTATCGCTAATTTGATGGCGTAACCGTGTTTATCCAGGACTTCCCAAGAATGTTGGTCAATAATTTCTTCATCCATTAATTCTGGACATAGTTTATGGGGAATATACTCATCATGGAGGGCAACCGGGACATCTCCTACCAGGCGTAAAGTACGGATATGAACCAGTGGCTCGTGAAACGCAACTTTCAGGGCTTCGGCTATCTCTTGCTCGGCCGGCACTATTTCACGCTCCAAGAACTGGATCGTAGCATCTGCCCCCAATTCCTGACTTGTCTCAAAGAAGCTAGATAGCTTGTTATGGTCGCGCTCAATATGGAATTGAGTCACAAAGGTGCCAATGCCCCGCCGGCGATATAAAAGCCCTTCATTGATAAGCGCAGCAATACCGCGCCGGACGGTCATCCGGCTGATACCGAATTGCGTCGCCAGGTCCGGTTCCGGTGGCAACTGTTGGCCGGGTTTCAATTCACCGTTTTCTATCTGTGCACGCAAAGCCTCACGCACTTGGGCATATAAAGCTAAACCAGGAGTTTTAGGTAAAAGTTCCACAATAAATCCTTATCCCTTTAAAGTATTAAGTATTTTACATAGCTTAGCCAAATCTGTGTTATTTGTCAAGGTGACCAAGACACCGTTTTGACAATTTGAACAAAAACATTACAAATAGAGAATGTAACTGCCCCTAAAAACTGGCACAAAAAGTATCAAGGAAAAAGCGATATGGAAGAACAATCCAGAAATCCAAATACTCATAGAATCACATTTCTAAGATGGGGTATTATCATCATTCTCCTCCTCTCAGTGTTAGGAGCCTACCAATCCGGTATCCTGCTACCTCGAAAAGACAGGTTACACATTGCTGTGGTAGGGCCGTTTACCGGGACTGATGCCGCATATGGGCGCGAGATGTACAGGGGTATTAAGCTGTATGTCGATGAAGTTAACAAAAACGGCGGCATTAACGGAAAAGACATCAAAATTCATATATACGATGACCAAAATGACCCCAATATGGCACAGGCGATAGCGAAACAGATTGCCCAGGATAACCAAACCCTGATTGTCCTAGGCCATCACACCAATGAGACTTCCAGCGCAGCCGGAACCAGCTACCGTGAATTTGGGATTCCCGTTATAACAGGTTCAGCACCCGGAGAAGCGCTTGTCAAAGGGAACGAATGGTACTTCCGCGTAATCTTTAATAGCCAGTCAGAGGGTAATTTTCTTGCCAGTTATGTATCAGAAGTACTGGACAAGAAGACCACCACGATTATCTATGACCCCCAAGATAGCGATAGCGCGGCATTAATTACCGCATTTACCAAGACTTACCAAACACTGTGGGGCAAAGTCAACAGCATATGGGAAATAGATTCCGAAAACCTGGAAGAGAGCGTTGATGAGGTCATCAGGAAGTTAGTGGATGCCCATATGCAAGATAAAGATTCAGACGTGCTCTTTTTAGCAATGAAGCCTACACAGGCACAAAAAATCATTATCGCCCTTAAGCGTAAACGATTGGATTATCTGACAATTGCCGGTCATACATTAGGGGAAACCGCCTTCAGTGAGAGTTTCAAAGAAGAACTGGAAGAAAAAGAAAGACCCGGTTATTTTACAAACGGCTTATATGCAGCCTCACACATTATCTTTAATATAGCCGGTCAGGAAGCGCAAGACTTTAGAGCAAAATACCAGAAAGCCTACAAAACCAACCCTGAGTGGCTGTCGGCCAGCTATTATGATGCAACGAAGATCGCTTTTGCGGCTATCGAATCTGCCGAAGAGCAAGCTACCCTGAGAGAAACCCGCTTACAAATCAGGCAGCACCTGGCAGATATCAATAGCCCGGAAAAATCTATCCGGGGGACCACCGGCGCCATCTATTTCGACAGTTATGGAGATGCTGTAAAGCCCGTGAACCTGGGCGTGTTTGCCAATCAAGAGTTTATCTCCTCATTAACCCAACTCCAACCGGTTTCAATGGTCAATATCAATGTAGATACTTTAAAGCAAGATCTCAAGGACAAACATATCCTATGGATGGGCCAGGAATTTATGTATAAGACGGGGGTCGTGTATACCGGGGTAAAAATCAACCAGATTGAGGATTTCAACGTTCAAGACTTGACTTATAACCTGGATTTCTATCTCTGGTTCCGTTACCAAAACCAGTTCGAAGTCGCTAATATCGTATTTTCTAACGCCGATGGAGATATTACACTGGGAGAACCTATTGAACACACGACAGCGGGGGATACTACTTACAGCCTCTACCACGTTAACGGTCGCTTTAAGGCTGATTTTTTACCCGGACAGCGGGTTTTTAGACAACACACTTTGGGCATTAGCTTCCACCATAGGGAATTAGACCATCACAATTTAATCTATGTCGCGGATGTATTGGGAATGGGTTTAGACCAAGGCGAAATCCCCTTAACCGAATTAAGGCAGATTCAGGTTCATAGTACTTTACCGGACTGGCACATCCAACGTATCTGGAGTTTCAGAGAGATTATCGAGCAGAGTGCATTAGGTGATCCCACCACCTTCGATGTCTCCGGTGGCAATATAACCTATTCCCAATTTAACACGGCTATCCAAATAAGGAAGAATGAATTCACATTACGCCGTCTTATGCCGGAAGATTCCGCCGGGTATCTCTTGATGCTAAGCTTTACAGTTGCTCTTATCCTTACGCTGGCCAGCAAAAATTATATTTCCAAATACATCTGGTTTTTCCAGGCTGGCTTTGTACTCTTAGCCCTACTCACCGGTGAGATTGTTATGTTGAGTAACCTGGAGAAAAAGGTTACAACCTATTACCTGGAAGCCATCGTGCTAGGATTTGATATGCTCTGGTGGTTTATACCGGCTCTGCTCATCCATATGGCAATAGAACGCTTTATATGGTTTCCCCTGGAGCAAAAGGTAAGTCGTGCCGTCCCGGCAGTTATCCGTAATCTAATCGCTTTTATTATCTACCTACTCGCCTTATTTGGAGTCATAGCCTATGTATTCAACCGCCCAGTTACAGGTGTCTTGGCCAGTACCGGATTAGTCGCAATGATCGTCGGATTGGCAATCCAGCTTAACCTGGCAAATATCTTTTCTGGTATTACGGTTAATCTCGAACACCCTTTTCACATCGGAGATTGGGTCAAAATAGATGGGTATGATGAAGGAGAAGTACTCGATATAAGCTGGCGCTCTACCAAAGTCCGCGCACGTAATCAGGCAATTCTGAGTATCCCCAATAGCGTCATGGATAAAGCTGCTATCCAGAACTACAACCATAACGCAGGAAACCATACCCGGCAGATTGCGGTCCGGGTCGCCCCTGGGCAATCCCCCAAACGGGTCAGAAAGTTAATCCTGGATGCCGTGTACGCCACCGATAAAGTATTGCTTACGCCTCCCCCCCAGGTCTATTTTGAAAAGTCCGAACTACAACACGGGATTTTATACAATGTAACCTTTGCCACAGATGATTACGCGGGAATACAAAGCCTGATCGAAAACGTCTGGGAGAATATCTGGACACACCTGACCCGCGCAGGAATTCCATTTTTTAAAGATACCGAGGTTCTCGAAGGCCGTATCATCAACCCAATAGATATACTGCGCGAAATAGATACCTTTGTGCCCTTCTCCGAAGCCGATAAACAATATCTGAGCCAACAGATGAAAAAACATCATTTTTCCCCAAATCATTATATTGTGCAGCAAGGAGATAAAGGAGATTCCATATTTGCAATCCTAGAAGGGGCCGTTAGTGTCCAATTAAAGATGGGAAATGATGAAACCCTTGAAATCGCACGCCTGGGAGCCGGAGACTTTTTCGGTGAGATTTCGCTATTGACCGGGGAGCCAAGAATGACCAGTATCATCACCCTCACAGAAACTTATCTTTATGAAATTACCAAGGCAGATATTGCGCCCTCTATCAAAGCACAGCCAGAGGTTTCCCTGCGCCTCAGTGAAATACTCACACAACGTAAGCTGGAAACCAAATCCCAGGAAGAAGCCCATCAAATTGAAGATAATATAGATAAAGCAACCCTTTACAGACAAATTCTGAACAAGATACAGAAGTACTTCAAATTATCACCCTAAAAAGGATATATAGAGAATGACGCATAACTACCTGAGAATGGCCCTATTGATAACTATAGCCGGACTGGCACTTACCGCCTGTTCAGAAACCCCCACCCCCAATCCGGTATTATTACCGCTTGAACTTCTCCCCACAAAGACAGCTATACCCATAGATTCCAATGACAACCTAATAAAAGCTCCTCCTGGACAAAGAGTAGATATGGTATTCTTACCTAAATTCTTGGGCATTATGATATTCGACCAGGCCTACGAAGGCGCCTTAAAAGCCCATACAGAGCTTGGTAACCCCGGTAAATTAGATCTCATCGGCCCGCTGCCAAACGAAAGGAATGATATCCAAATTAAAATCGCTCGTAACGCTATCGAGCAAGGGACACAAGCCCTGATGATTTCCAACAATGCAGGGGATAAGATGGTGGCAGTGACCCAACCGGCGATAGAGAATGGTCTTACAATCGTCACCTGGGATTCTTCAATCCCCACAACGGAAGGGCAACAACTCTTTGTCGCGCAAGTGGACTTCGCGGAAACCGGCGAAGTGATGGCCAATATGGCAACCCATATCCTCGGAGAAGAGGGGGGGAAGTTCGCGATTCTATCGGCCAGCCAGGACTCTTCAAATCAGAATGCCTGGATAGCGGCAATGCAAACCGTACTCCAGAAGCCTGAATACAAAAACCTGAAATTACTCGAAGTCGTATATGGAGAAGATAACGCCAACATAAGTTATGCCAAAACTCTGGAACTGATAGCGCGTTACCCGGACCTGGAATTAATTGTGGCCCCAACAACTATAGGGATTGCGGCGGCTGCCAGAGCATTACAAGACAATGGATTATGCGAACAGGTACAGGTCAGCGGGCTAGGATTACCAGAAGAGATGGTAACTTACACCCTGGATGGTTGTGCCCCAGAATTCGCTTTATGGAGTTTTACAGACCTAGGCTACCTGACCTATTACACAACTTATCTTTTAGCCACCGGAACAATTAAAGGGGAAGCCGGCGAGAGCTTTAAAGCCGGTCAACTGGGAATTTACACGATAGAGGAAGACCCCACTCGCGAGGATGGTCTGCGCGTTTTAATGGGGCCATTTACAATTTATACCGCAGACAATGTGGTAATGGCACTGTTACAGTAATAACCGTCACAGTCTTTTTGACAATCCTGATAATGCCATTACATTACGTAACATGGAAAAAGAAGAGATCACACAAATACTCCGGGGGTTTATTCGTTACCAGTACAACCAGTTCATCACACTAACAAAACTGAATGAGACCCACCTGGGTAGAAGTCATCTCTATGCTACCCGAGTCCAAAAACTTGTATTGAAGTCCAGAGTCAGCCTGACCTAGAGTTTGCCCGGCGGATGTACACCTACAACTACCGCATATTCGACCATTA
>JAFGKB010000023.1 GCA_016928755.1 Anaerolineae bacterium
GCAAAATTTATAGTTTCTGCGGTTGAGACTTTTAGGCTGTTGGAAAAGATCGGTGAGTTAGTCGGATTTACACTGGGTGTAGGCAAAGAAAGAAGGTTACAAGATACTTATCTCGATACTCCGGCGAGAGATATTCAAGCTTCTGGATATATCCTCCGCCAACGCACCCAAGCCACCGGCGAGGTTAAATTAACCCTGAAAGCCCTGGATGGGGGCCAGGATGCCATACACCGGCGGGAGGAATTAGAGATACAACTAGAAGACAACACACAAGTTACCCAGACAACCTTAGAAGATTTACCGCCAGGAGAAGTGCGCGAGCGCGTCCTGGCCATAGTGAGAACAGCCCCCTTAATGCCACTCTTTTCTTTGTCACAAACTCGTATAGTCAGGGCTATCTATGACAAAGAAAAAAAACATGTCGCCGACTTGAGTCTTGACCAGGTAAGCCAGACCATAGGCACAACAAAGCATGCGTACTTGGAACTCGAAATTGAGTTAGAACCGGAGATACAAGAGGACGTACTAGGTGTATTAGTCATACACTTACAGGATGAATGGGGATTAGAACCCCAACAACTCTCGAAATTTGAAAGGGCGATGCAATTGCTCCCGGCTGGCACGCAAGAGGTAGAACAAAAAACTTCCTCCCTCAACAAGCTAGGATTAATAGAGGTGCTTATACAGTCAGCCTCACAACCAGGACCACCGCCAGCAATCGAGCTACCCCAGACATCAGGGGTCACAGCCGGTGACACAATGACCGCAGCGGCCCATAAAACCCTGAGCTACTTCTTTAAGCAAATGCTCTATCACGAACCCGGCACGCGACTGGGTGAGGATATAGAAGAACTTCACGATATGCGGGTCGCAACACGCCGGATGCGTGCAGCCATAAGCATCTTTGAGACGTACCTCTGTACAGACAATATGAGTACAATTGTCAAAGGGTTACGTAACACAGGACGTGCTCTAGGAAGAACACGGGATTTAGATGTCTTCTGGGAAAAGACAGAGGCATATTTAAAGACACACCCACCAAGAAGCCGCCCAGATCTAACCCTTCTACATATAGCCTGGGAAAATGAGCGAGAAAAGGCCCGTGCAAAAATGCTGGAATACCTGGATAGTAAAAAATACCGGCGATTTATCCAGGATTTCGCGGCCTTTACACAGGCAGAACCGGCAATGTACGCACCACCACGGATGGAAGAAGAGGGAGAACCCATCCCTTGGTATGTGCGTGATGTCGTTCCTGTCCTTACCTATCAGGAACTCGCCGCCGTATATGCCTATGATGATTGGGTAGGGAAACCCACTACACCCCTAGAGTATTACCACCGGTTGCGAATTGCCAGTAAACGGCTAAGATATACATTGGAATATTTCAAAGAAATCCTGAGCGTTGAAAGCCACGGACTGATCAAACAGATCAAAGTTATTCAGGACCATTTAGGGGCGATTCAGGATGCTATAGTAGCCAGGGACTTATTAAAAGACTTTCTTATCTGGGGAACCTGGAAACACAGGCAAAAAGAAACCGTAGTGCCAACCGGACCGGTGGAAGCTCCTGGGGTAGAGCTTTACTTAAAGAGCCGGGAAGAAGAACTAGGGCAGAGGCTTGAGACTTTTCCGTTGTTATGGGAGAGTTTCCGCAGCTCGGATTTCAACAGTACATTAGCATACGTTATAGCACACATATCTAAGGAATAAGGAGAAAATATGTCCACGAAACCAAAATACATTATCTTGTTAGGCCCGCCGGCCTCTGGAAAGGGCACACAAGCAGCACTCTTACACGATCACCTTGGAGTCCCCCATGTAGCCAGCGGGGATCTTTTTCGCTACAACCTGAAGAACAATACCCCCCTGGGAATCCAGGCCAAGGCATATATGGATAAGGGAGAATTAGTACCCGATGACATCACTATCGGGATGGTGATGGACCGATTAAGTCGCCCAGATTGCGAAGACGGCGCGTTGTTAGATGGTTTCCCACGCACAATCGCCCAGGCGGAGGCTTTGGGAAAGGCACTGGCAGAAAAAGGACAAGAGGTAACGCGGGTTCTCAACATCGTCGTCCCTGATGAGATTCTTGTCGAGCGCGTCACCGGGCGCAGGCTATGCAAGACCTGTGGGGCTTCCTACCACATCAAATTCAAGCCCCCCAAACAAGAAGGTATCTGTGATTTGGATGGTGGCGAACTCTACCAACGCGATGATGATACTGAGGAAACCGTGGGGAACCGCCTCCGGGTCTACTGGGAACAGACCAGCCCGTTAATTGATTACTACCAGGAAAAGGGCATCCTGGTAGATGTTGACGGCAACCAGGACATAGCCGAAGTGACAGAAGCACTCAAGGAAGCACTCGCGGATCTCTAACCTTGGGAAATCTGTACCTGGACCTGCCGTCCGGATACAATCTCAAGAAGGTGTGCTTTTTTGGCCGCCACGCTTAATCCGGTAGCGACTATTTCACGGGCGGAGCAATGTAGAATAATCTGCCTTTTGTCAAATTCACAAGTAACATCCTGGATCGAGCCACGGTAGGCATAGTTAAGCCCACCGGCAAGCCGCAGGATACTGCTGAGCCAACGAACTAGCGTTTGAGCTTCGGGGTCCAAAGCTGCGAAATGCGCGTGTTTTTCACTGGGGAACGCTTTACACTGATAACGCGCAACAGAAGCTACGATCAGCCGTTCTCGTTGGTTAAAAGGCAATGCCAGATTAGAGAGTATCATATCTAAAGTTCGCTTATGATGTCCCTTGTGGTTTTTCACCCGGCCAATAGCGTGCAACACAGCCGCGTAACGCAACCACTTACGCGGCTGTGTTTTTAACTGGTGCAAGGGGTAAAGCGCATCAAATAGCTTAAGGGAGAGCTGTGTTACCTGGTGGGTATAAACTGCGTCATACTTATAACCTTCGGCCACACTCAATACGGCAAACATAACCGGATCGGTCTTGAGATCGGTTAACGCGCTCTCAAGAGACTGCTTCTGAATAATGGTATCCAGGTCATACCCCTCCACCAGCATACGGGCAAATAAATCCGGGAGATTGTGTTCCTTAATGGCATCAACGATGGCCGGCACATCATAATCAATACGGTAGTGGTTCACCTCAAAACGACCGGGGGTTAATTCCAAAACAGCATAACTGGCCTGGGGATTCCCATCATCCGGGCGGCCAACACTTCCCGGATTGACAAACCACACACCACCAACACGGCGCACAAAAGGTCTGTGGGAGTGGCCACATAAAACAATATCCACATCCGCCATCTTGGCCAGCTCACACATGCGCTTTTTGGGGGTATAGGCGGTCAGATATTCGCTATTTGAGGCCGGACTGCCATGCGTAATCAGTAAGCGCCAATCCGCGACCTTCCAACGCACTTCACGCGGCAGGAAAAAGAGATAATGGCGGTTTTCCCGGCGGAGATTCTCATAAGCCCAACGAAAAGCCTGGTATTTCTCCGGGCGTTTCTCCCGTTGCCAGACATCTTGCTTAGACTTAAACTGTAGGACCTTCAGATCATAGTTTCCGGCAATGCTTAACGCGCCTTTCCGGCGCAGTAGTTCAATAACCTCATTAGGAAACGGGCCATATCCTACAAAATCACCGGCGTTCCATATCGCATCCACGTCATATTGGGCAGCATGCGCCAAGACAGCTTGTAAAGCCGGTAGATTTGCGTGCACATCACTAATCAGTGCAACCCGCACCTTGTTTACCTCCTACACTATTCTTCGCCGTTCCACATCCCCCGGTGATCAATCATCCACAATTGGGAGTTTAACTCCGGCTGTCCATTAGGGGTCAGGCGTTCATAATTACCACTCGGCAACAGCCGGCGAGACTTAACATTATCATTCAGATGAATCTTTAAAATCTGCTCATATACCATCCGCTTCAGGAAAGGGTCGGAAACCGGGAAAATGGTTTCAACACGCCGGTCCAGGTTACGGGGCATTAAGTCCGCGCTGCCCATCAGTAACTCTGAATCGCCGCCATTATGGAAATAATAAATACGCGAATGTTCCAGGAAACGCCCCACAATCGACGTTACGGTGATGTTATCACTCACCCCAGGAACACCAGGACGCAGACAACAGATACCACGTATCTGTAAATCTATCTTAACCCCGGCCTGGGATGCACGATAGAGGGACTTGATAAGCTTTTGATCCACAAGAGAATTACATTTTAGTACAATATAGCCATCATTATAGTGCTTTTGGCGTTCAATCTCCCGCTCAATATGCTCTATAAGCTGCTCACGCATACGCCCTGGGGCCACCATCAACTCCCGGTAATCAGTCTTGCGTGAGTAACCGGTTAACAAATTGAAGACATCGGCGATATCAGACGTTACATCAGGATTCACCGTAAAATAACCTAAATCGGTATACAAACGGGCCGTTACTGCATTGTAATTCCCGGTAGCCATATGGACATAGCGCATAATGCGGCCGTCCCGTTCACGTCGCACGACCATACACATCTTCGCATGCGTCTTCAACCCCACCAGACCATAGCTAACGTGGACCCCGGCGCGCTCCAGCATCCGTGCCCAGCCGATGTTATTCTCCTCATCGAAACGCGCCTTCAACTCCACTAAAACCGCCACTTGCTTATCTCGTTCACGGGCAGACATCAACAAATCTACCACCGGGGCATTAGGCCCAACCCGGTATAGAGTTTGTTTAATGGCCAATACATCCTCATCCCGCACCGCCTCATCGAGGAAATTCAAGAAGACATTAAAACTATCATAAGGATGATAGAGCACAATATCACGACGCTTGATAATTGAGAAAATACTCTCCTCGGTCTCCAGGAAAACAGGTGTGGCCGGTACAAAAGGAGTATTTTTTAAGTCAGGCCGGTCCGCCTTAGTCATTCCCATCAAATCAGCCATCCCTAAGAAAGTATCTTTTTCCGCGGTATAAACGACTGGGGAAATATGGGCATACTGCAACGGCACCGAACTCAGGTTCGCAATCAAGATTTGTAACACACGCTCCGGCATATCGGGATGCACCTCAAGACGCACCACCAAACCCGCCAAGGGCTTCTTCTTCACGTTCTCCTCAATCGTGGCCAGGAGGTCTGCGGCCTCATCTTCCTCTATTTCCAAATCCGCATCACGTGTTACACGGAAAGGATAAGCCGCTATAATCTCCAAACCGGGAAATAACAAATCCAGGTTATTAATAATCAGATCTTCCAACAATAGGAAGTTACAAGATGATTCGGTCGTTAATAGTCCCAGGGCACTGTACTCATCAACATCAGCTTCATCGGGGATACGCAAAAATCGGGGAAAGGCACGCCGGGGAATCTTGACCCGTGCAAATTGCTCACCCATAACCGGATCATTGATGATAATAGCCAGGTTCATACTCAAATTAGAGATGCGCGGGAACGGGTGACCGGGGTCGAAAGCCAGGGGTGTCAATACCGGGAATATATTCTCTTTAAAATAACGACGCATAAGCTTCTGTTGTTTCCGCTTAAGGTCGCTGTACTTCAACAGAGTAATATCCGCATCTTTCAACTTAGGGAGCACATCATCACGCCAACATTCAGCATGTTGCTTCAAAAGCGGTTCTAAATTATTATGGAGGGCCAACAACTGCTCACGCGGGGTCATGCCATCAGGCGGGGTCTCCATAACACCGGCAGCCACCTGCCGCCAGAGACCTGAAACACGAATCATAAAGAACTCATCGAGGTTACTGGAAAAGATCGCCAGGAACTTGGCTCGTTCCAGAAGTGGCTTCGATTGGTCCAAGGCTTCCTCAAGAACACGCTCGTTAAACTTCAACCAACTTAACTCCCGGTTGATATAGAGATTTGGATCATTTAAATCCACCCGTAACTCTATATCATCAGAATCAACCTTAATGACCTCATTCACAACCTCCGCCATTATAGCCCTCCATAAGCATAATTTTATAAATCTGGTGGATGCCAACCGGCTAACACCCAACGAGAACGTGCACATACTAATAAAAGGCGATTAAGATGTAGTTCAAAGACTGTAGCTCGCCCAACAGATGTTAGACCAATAATATGTGTGCCATCATCACTCCAGGTAAAATGCTTATACCATTCCTGAGTACGTGGATTAAACAGGGTTACAAGTTCACCTGTTTCTGGGTCTTCAGCATGTGTTTTTGCGCTTTTATATTCATTACAAGGATAACATGCCAACCAAAGATTGTCACGAGTTGTTTCCCCACCGGCGGATATCGGCAAGATATGATCAACTGTAAGTGGTATACCTGTCAATATCTCAGACGAGAGACAATAACCGCAACGATGTTTTGCATCTTCCGCAATTTGGCGGTGCAACTCAATAGAGACATGTGGTCGAGTCAAGATTACTCCGTTTGAAGTTCTTCAAGGCTAGGCAATTGATACCCACGGCTTTGTAAAAGCGCATATGCATGAGCTTTGCGTAGAGTTAAAGCCTGGGACTCCCCTTGGAGTTGCGTTAGCCATGTATGCCCTTCCTGGGTAAGTGTACCTTCACGGTTGCGCTCCAGTAATACTTCGATAAAAGCGGCCTTCTCTGGATTTAGCGTACCCTCGGCAATCTGCCATAAAGCTTCATCAGATAAATGCTCCATCGCTCTTAATTCAGATTGTAGACCTAACGGCAAATCACTTTCTACAAGAGGGGGCAAACTACGAATTAATGTTTCTGTAACAACTTCACCAACAGAGATTTTCATCGCTCGAGCGCGATTTTGTAAACGTTCATAGAGATTATTGGGCAATGTCATCGTTATAGTATAACCAGACATAATTCCATTTACCTTTCCCATTCTCAAATATCACCCTAATTGGGATGTTATAGAGCCTGTAACTTACCTTAGTGTAACATAAGTTTTGTGGACATACAAGAGTAATTAGCATTTGCATATACTAACAATCCTCCCTCAATTCCCCTGTTGGGGAAATTGAGGGAGGATTATGTAAATTTGCACCTTGGATTTAGGTCTAATCCTCTAAGGTTCCTCCCATCACAGTGGGACTTTCAGGTGTATCCCCGGCCTCCGGACGCCCCACTTTTTTCCCTTCTAAGAACTCCGGCAAGCTCATCCCGGCCATATTTAGCAGATCTTGCATAGGCGGGAGAGACTGCAACATACCGGACATAAAGCGGGCGGTCGTCGGTGTCCCGTCAGCAGAACCAGAGCCACTATCCCAGACTGTGATCTTGTCGATCTTGAGGTTCTTCACGGCTTCAACCTGCTTACCCACCAAGTCAGGTAACTTCTCCGTAATCATCAGCATCGCCGCCATATTAGGATTACCACCGGCAGCAGCGACGATAGCCTGCAAACCCTCAGCCTGCTTCAACAAGACCTCCCGATTACCGCGCGCTTGCGCTTCTAGTTGGGCATAGAGAGCGTCAGCCTGACCCTTAGCCTCACGGCGATACCGTTCGGCGACGGCCTCGGCCTGAATCTCAACCCGCTGTTTATCGACCTCAGCGGATACGATAACATCGGCTTGCTTAGTAGCGCGCTCGCGTTCAGCACGCTGCCTTTCCGCCTCGCGCTCCGCCTGGTAAGCTTCTTCCAAAGCCTTGGCCGCCTGTACCTTCTCGGATGCAGTACCCAAACGCTCGGCCTCGGCCTCACGCTGGCGCCGTGTAGAGTCAGAATTAGCGATTTGAATCTTGGCTTCGTTCTCACCCTCTACCGCCGTAGCATTCGCAGAAGCGACACGAATACGCTGTTCACGCTCCGCTTCAGCCTTACCGATTTCACCATCACGCTCTTTCTCCGCAACGGCTTTCTTGGCTTCGTTAATAGCACGAGCGGCAGCTTCCCTACCCAAAGCCGCGATGTAGTGAGAATCATCATTGATATCTTTGACGTTCACATTGATCAAACGCAGGCCGATCTTTTTCAGCTCGACCTCGACACCGTTGGCGATACTATCCACGAATTTATCACGGTTGGAGATAACCTCCTCGATTTCCATCGTGGCAATCACAACACGGGTCTGCCCGAAGATAATGTCCTCAGCAATCGCCTGGATTTCCTCCCTGGACAAACCCAAGAGACGTTCCGCAGCATTTTCCATAACCCCAGGTTCCGTGGAAATACCCACGGTGAACGTTGAGGGCACATCAATACGAATATTCTGTTGTGAGAGCGCGCCCTGGAGATCAATATCCATCGTTATCGGCCGCAGTTCCAGGAATTGGTAATCCTGGATTACGGGGACAACAAAAGCCGCCCCACCATGAATACAACGTGAAGAACGTTGCCCGGTCTCACCGGCCCCAACCTTACCGTAAATAACCATAATGCGGTCTGGGGGGCAACGTTTATAGCGACCTAACAACATCACCGCCGTAGCAAAAACCACAAAAGCCAATGCCAAAATCAGAAATAACCAGCCCATAAGAAACCTCCAATTTATTGTATGAAGAAAAGACAACTTACCAAGTTGATCTACAGGAGACAACTTAACAAGTTGTCCTACAAAGGATTTATTCTACAACGACACGCCGTACCACCAAAGTATCATCATCCAACATCTTGACCACACGAATAGGGGTTCCGGTGGCCAATGCCTCATCCATATCCGTGACTGCCGGCAGTTCGCGCAGCCGGCCTTGCACTACAACCTGAACCTGTCCCACTCCTGTCCCTTTGGCAGCCACCGGCAAATAGACCTTTCCCGTCGCCCCCACAGCGTTCTCAATACGGATATTACCGGATTCTGACAAACCGTAAATCAGGCGCATCAGCCAGAAAACCACCAGCATAAAGACAACGCCTACAAGAAGAGCAATGAGAATCGAGATAAACAAGGGGATATTCATATTGAGTGTCACAACGCCGGTCCAGCCAAAACCGACTAAAAAAGCCAGAATGGTGCGAATCGAAAAGATACCCAACCCGTCCTGAATATCAAAATCCGATACCTCAACATCCCCATCGAAATCCCCGACCACATCCAGGTCAGTATCAAAATCTAACTCGTCGCCGGCCAACCCCATAAGATTAAGGATGAACTGGACGACGAGAATTGCAGAGGACACAATGGCAATAATATAGAAGACTTGTTCTACTCCCGAAAGCGCGCCCCAAAATTCTACCATACTTACAGACCTCCTTTCGTTGAGTTGCTAAGTATTTTACAATAACAGAAACTTTTACTGGGTATTGCCTTCAGCACGCTTGATGCGCGTTTCCAAGGAAAACACTTTCTCTAATGCAATCAAGCCCCAGTTTAAGACCAATGCCAGGAGTGAGACTGACAGAGCGCCGGCCCAGATTTTATCGTAACGCCCGGCCTGGGTAACGCCCTCGAACAACAACTTTCCCAAGCCACCGGCACCGAATTTGGCACCGAGCGCAGCGATAGCTACCGATACGACCAGGGCAATGCGAATGCCGGCTAACATGACGGGCAAGGCCAAGGGCAACTGGACCCGCCACCAAATCTGAAAGCTGCTCATTCCCATACCGCGCGCCGCTTCCAAGAGTGCCGGATTGATACCCTCAAAGCCGGTCACAAAATTACGCACGAGAATGGCCTGGGTATAGACCACCAGGGCGACGATAATTGATGTCGCGTTCAAGCCAAATACCGGGACCAACAAAATCACCAGGGCGATACTAGGAATAGTATAGAGAACGCCCAACACACCTAATACGAGGGGAGCGAGGTTCTTATAGCGCAGGATTAACAAGGTCAAAGGCAA
>JAFGKB010000168.1 GCA_016928755.1 Anaerolineae bacterium
ACCTCGGTTTCATAAAGACGGTTGAAACGACGGGCCAACTCACGGGTGATCTCGACATGGGCTTCGTTATCCTTGCCCACCGGTACCAGGTGTGCCCGTGGTAGCAAAATGTCGGCAGCTTGTAACACCGGGTAGCCAATTAGCCCAAGGGGCATCGTTTCCTCATCCATCTGGGCCGCACGAGCCATGTCTTTAATACTCGGTAACCGGGTCAAACGTGGCAAGGTAACTAACATCTCTAGTACCAATTTCAGTTCAAAAGTTTCCGGTACGGCGGATTGTAAGAAAATGACGCTCTTGTCCGGGTTTATCCCCACGGAGAGGTAATCCAATACAACGTTATAAATATTGCTGCGCAGGGACTGAATGTGCTCTTTTTCCGGTTTGGTCGTCAAGGTGTGTAAATCAGCAATAATAAAGAAACATTCGTAGGTATCCTGTAATGCCACACGATTTTTAAGGCTGCCTACATAGTGGCCCAAGTGTAACTTTCCTGTGGGGCGGTCCCCTGTTAAAATACGCTTTTTCTCTGTCATTTTAACCTCCATTTTTCGATAATCCCGGTTTTTTAATCAAGTTCAGTATAACAAAAAACGCTCGTCCCTATAACAAGGGACGAGCGTTATAAAAACACCCGTGGTGCCACCCAGCTTAGGCTATTTCAAAATAAAAAACGCGCCATGAAAGCGCGTTATATGTTGAGCCAGCCTCACTCTTTTCGGGTACAATCGTAATTGATGATACCCTACGCTTTGATAACGGTAGCGCTTCCGTCCCGAACTACTCTCCGCTTGGATTTCGGCGGGCAGCTCCTAGGCCCATTCAGTGTTTGCGTTGGTATTGGGTTTCCACCAGCCCCCAACTCTCTGTAACCGCGCCTCAACACTTACTATTCCTAATCAGTGCCTTTAACGCCTTTATTTATATCATAAAGGCGAAAAAATGTCAAGTTTGGTAAGACCTAAACCATATCTTAATGTGCGGAAATCTGCTTTACAGAGGGACTATGAAGACTTTGTGGTCTTATGCCTCATCTAGACTTTCTAAAAGGCTCGCGGTATGGCTGATGGCCGGTTGGAAACCTTGCCACCGGGCCAACATCTCCTTGATGCCATCTTCAAGGGTATACTGGGGCTTAAATCCCAGTTTTTGCAATTTCGCCGCGTCTACTGTAAAACTAAGCTCGGTAAGTATATCTTGGTCCGTATACCGTAATCGGCTATGGGGGGATAAAGCCCGAATAGCATAGGCAATTTCATTAATTGACGGGTTCTGCGTGACCGCGTTTAAAATTTCGCCCTCGGTACTGAAGTTAGCCATACAGAATCTTATACTGGCTGAGGCGTCCCGGATGTGGATGCTAGGACGGTGCTGTTCCCCACTGCCATGAATAATCATGGGCCGTCCGGTACCGGCAAGGTAAACCAGGTAATTCGCGGTGGCATCAAAACGCATCGCCGGAGCATTGCCATAGACGGTTCCCATACGCAGTATTGTAGTATGTAACCCGCGTTCTCCCCCTAATAATACTTCTTGTTCGCCTTTGAGTTTGGAGAGCGCATATGGCCCCACGGGACGGCAGGTATTAATCTCACGGAATGGCCCCCCAGGACCGTAGATGCTGGCAGAACTAACATAGATAAATCGTGGTACGCCGGCACTGAGGGCACAGTTAACAACTGACGCTGTTCCCCAGTGGTTTACCTGCTCTGACCATTCAGGATGGTCAAAACTGACCGGGGTACGAACAAGAGCGGCCAGGTGCACCACAATTTGGACATCGTCCATTGCCCGCTCTAGGTTGAGATTGTCTAAGATATCGCCTTCAATAAATTCATAATGGCCTTCGGCGGGCAAATCCATCAGGCCACAAAAGTGATGGCGTTGCAGGTTGTCATAAATGCGAATGGCATAATCCGCAAAGTGCGGGTCGGTGGCCAGGTCACGGATTAAGCGCGAGCCAATATACCCGGCCCCACCGGTGATCAGAATAACACGTTTACTCTTTATCTTCTTGGTCATAGGCTTCCTCCCCTGACTTCATTGTGTCCAGATGCAAACCGCACTCAGTTTTCCCGGTACCGGCCCATCGTCCGGCCCGCTCATCCTGTCCCGGCATAACAGGAATTGTACAAGGTGCACAACCAACGCTGTGATATCCCTTGCTATAAAGAGGGTGGTGGGGTAATTGGTATTCATTAATATAATCCCAGAGGTCATCCCGGGTCCAGTGTAACAGCGGATGTATTTTTAATACCCCGTTAGACTGAGTTTCTAAAACCTTTAAGTTGCTCCGGTTGGCGGTCTGTCCCCGGCGTACCCCGGCTATCCAGCCATTCAGTCCGGCTAATGCCCTTTGCATAGGCTCAACTTTATTGATATAACAACACAGGTCTGGGTCATGACGATAGAGACCCTCACCATATTTAGCAAAGAGTTGGTCCTTTGTGATACTAGGATGGATGTTGACTACATTTAAATGGTAGCGTTGCTGTAGTAAATCCCGGAATGCCAACGTCTCAGAGAAATGAAAGCCGGTATCAATAAACAGCACCGGCATTTCTGGGCATACCTGGCTGATGAGATGCAATAAGGGTACACTTTGTGTTTGAAATGACGAGCTGGTCGCGATATGTGGCTTAAACGTCTCCCATGCCCACCTTAAGATTTCTTGTGTGGACCACGTTTCGAACTCTTCATTAAGGTTATCAATGTCTAAATCATGCAAAGTCACAACTCCAGAATGACTTGCTTCACATATGAGATTACTCACTTTACACGTCTTTTAAAGCCTTTACAATTGCGCCGATATGTTCCGCTGTGCTACCGCAGCAACCACCAAATATCTTCACGCCGGCCTCGTTAACAAATCTCTGCGCATATTCGGCCATTATCTCCGGGGTCACATCATAAACTAACTCACCATCTTCGGCATGGGGTAAGCCCGCGTTGGGTTTAGCCATCAATAGCGCATCAGGGACCGCTTCCCGCATTTTTAAGACGGCTTCCAGGGTCTCGCTCAAAGTGCGGCCACAATTAGCCCCTATCACATCGACGCCTAATCCCCATAACGTCTTCGCGGCTTTCTCCGGTTTGACGCCCATCATCGTACGGCCTTTAGTGTCAAAACTCATAGTGACTAAAACCGGCAGCTCCGTAACCTGTCGTACCCCTTCGACTGCGGCTTTGGCTTCATTAAGATCGCTCATGGTCTCAATGAGAATCGCGTCCACACCTCCCTCGGCCAGGGCCTGCGCCTGGGTAGCAAACCCTGCAACTGCGTCTTCATACGTCAATGTCCCCAAAGGTTCCAGCATCTGTCCTGTCGGCCCAATATCCCCAAATACTAAGACGGCATCCCCGGCAATTTCGCGAGCTAACTGCGCTGCCGCTAAGTTGATCTCGTGTGCTCTTACATCTAACCCTTTTCTCGCTAACCGTGCCGGGCTACCTCCAAACGTATTGGTAAGAATAATATCTGCACCCATATCAACATAGCCCTCGTGCAGGGCACGTATGGCATCGGGGTTTTCCAGGTTCCATCGCTCTGGTGCTGCGCCGGGTTGCAGGCCAGCTTGTTGTAAAGTCGTCCCTGTTGCCCCATCGGCAACTAAGACGCCTCTCTCTGCCATGAGTTTTTGAAATTTTGACATCATATCATCTCCTTCTTTTGTCCGAGTATTTGGTGAGTTGCAGCTTGTTTGCGTTTCACGCCTTGCGTTATGTGACTAATAATGCCAAGCGTTTTTTAATGTTAAGTATCGAAAACTAGGTTTGTGTTCCTGTTAGGGTGAGTCTGTGGCCGGTGCCAAGGCCGGCATAGCTGCTACCGGTGGTGCAGTACGGGCGAAAAGTGCTTCATCAACACGAATTTTATGACTTTCACGGGCTTCTGTCAACCATGTGGCGACATCGGCCCCGGTAGCTTCAAGCTGTCGCTGTGCGGTTTCGACAACCAGTAATTGCTTAACAGTATGAGTGACGATACTCCGTGATAATCCCGACGATTTTAATTGGGTATTTAATGTGGCATCATTCACATCCCAGGTAGTTTGTAAAGTTGCTAACCGCTGTTCTACTTCTTCTGTGGTAATCTCGCGCTCCGGTGGGTAGGCCTGGAGTAGGAGGGCCTCATTAATCAAGCGATCCAGCGTCTCCCGTGGAGAGGGAGACGGCTTACCGGCCAAGTGACTCATTATCTGATCGACAAGATAACGCTCTGTCCAATAATCGACGCTTATAACCTGCTCTTCAACCGTGGCTAATGTCGGCTCAGGGGTCGGTGGTGGGGCCTGTGGTGCTTGATTGAGTAAGATGAATGCGCCACCTCCTAACAACCCGGCTATTAGTAGGACGGCAATTACTCCGGTTATGCGTCGTGTCATATTCTTTTTCTCCTGTTACCTTATGGACTACTCAGTCAAGAGAGATTTAAATTTGTAGTAACGGCTTCAGCCGTAAACAGAATCGCTAAAGCCGTTACTACAAACCGGTTCTTATTCTCCTGAGAGTATGTAGTTAATTGAATGGGATAGGTCCTTACCTATCTCTATTTTACCATAGGTAACCAAATACCCTTATTTTTGGCGAATGCAATGGCTTCTTCATAGCCGGCATCGGCATGGCGTGCGACGCCAGTACCCGGATCGGTTGTCAACACCCGTTCGAGGCGGCGGGCCGCTTCAGGTGTACCATCGGCGACAATGACCTGTCCGGCGTGTTGGGAGTAGCCGATGCCTACCCCACCACCGTGGTGGAAGCTGACCCAAGTCGCACCACCGACAGCGTTGAGCATGACATTAAGCAGCGGCCAATCGGAGATAGCATCCGACCCATCTTTCATAGACTCGGTCTCGCGGTTAGGGCTGGCGACAGAGCCGGCGTCCAGATGGTCACGCCCGATGACAATGGGTGCCCGGATGCGGCCTTCTGCAACCGCCTGGTTAAAGGCCAAGCCCGCCTTGGCGCGTTCCCCGTAGCCCAACCAGCAGATACGGGAGGGCAAGCCCTGCCATGCGACACGCTCCTGCGCCAGCTTAATCCAACGCATCAGGTGTGTATCTTCGGGGAATAGCTCCATAATGATGCGGTCGGTCTCGTAAATATCCTCCGGGTCGCCAGAAAGTGCTACCCAGCGGAAAGGCCCTTTGCCCTCGAAGAATAACGGGCGCACGTAGGCGGGGACAAATCCCGGATAGTTAAAGGCTTCCTGAAGCCCGTTATCGTAAGCCCGTTGGCGCAGGTTATTGCCATAATCGAAGACTATGGCCCCTTGCTTTTGCATCTCCACCATAGCGGCGCAATGTTCGGTCATAGTGCGGATTGCTTCTTGTTGGTATTTCTGTGGATTACGTTTGAAGAGTTCTTGCGCTTCCTCGAATGTCATACCGTTGGGTACATACTTGCTAGGGTCATGGGCCGGGGTCTGGTCGGTCACAACATCAGGAATAATGCCCCGGCGCAACAGTTCGGGATAAACATCTCCGGCATTGCCGATGAGGCCGATAGAGCGGGCTTCGCCTTTCGCTGTGTATTCTTCTACCAACTTGAGCGCATCATCCAAATCTTCGACAACTTCATCAACATAACGGGTCTGTAGCCGTCGCTCCGCACGCCAGGGGTCAACCTCGACAATCAAGCCCACCCCTTCGTTCATTGTGACGGCCAAAGGTTGTGCTCCACCCATCTCACCCAAGCCGGCTGTCAGGGTGAATTTACCTTTGAGGGACGCTTTGTCGCCGTAATGTTGGCGGGCCAGTGCTCCCAAAGTCTCATATGTCCCTTGTAGAATGCCCTGTGTGCCGATATAGATCCACGAGCCGGCGGTCATCTGACCGTACATAATCAAGCCGGCTTTCTCCCACTTATCGAAGTTCTCCTGGGTAGCCCATGCCGGCACGATATTGGAGTTTGCAATGAGAACACGTGGGGCGTCTTCGTGAGTCTTAAAGACGGCAACGGGTTTGCCTGATTGTACTAATAAGGTATCATCCACATCCATCTTCTGCAGAGTTTCGAGGATAGTGTCAAATGATTCCCAGTTCCGGGCGGCGCGACCGCGTCCCCCATACACGATAAGGTTATCCGGGTCTCCGGCAACCTCAGGGTCCAGATTGTTCTGGATCATACGGAAAGGTGCTTCAAGTAACCAGTTCTTACAATGAAGCTCGGTGCCCCGGGGGGCTTTAATAACACGCTTTGGCATGAGTTTCCTCCTTAAAATGTTAAGGTATAGTTGTGGTCTAATAAACCTAAAAAAGCTATTTTGAGTATAGCATAAGGTTATTCGTGGTGATAGTGATATTTGTCGAAGCTTGTTTAGATATTGGTTAACGACGCTTAAAAAACAGGAGGTAGCTGTCTATGACCCTTAAGCATTGGAAACGTATCGCGACCCAGGTGTTATTTGA
>JAFGKB010000169.1 GCA_016928755.1 Anaerolineae bacterium
ATATGATTAATACCACAAATCCAAGTTACTGTCCGCTCTAATCCAATCCCAAAACCACTGTGCGGGACACTGCCGTAACGGCGCAAGTCTATATACCATTGGAACGCCTCTTCCGGCAAGTCGTGCTCGTGGATACGCTCCAGGAGCAAACCCGGATCGGATATACGCTCGCTGCCGCCGATAATCTCACCGTAGCCCTCTGGAGCCAATAGGTCCACACTCTTGGAGACCTCTGGACGTCCGGGCCAGGGTTCCATATAGAAGGCTTTGGCCCCGGTGGGATACCCGTATACAAAGACGGGCTTATCGAATAACTTGGTGAGTTCGGTCTCGTGGGGTGAGCCAAAATCCATACCCCATTCAATCTGAAGCTGCTCTTTCAATTCGGGATCATCAGTCTGCTCACGAATTTCGGCTAACTTCTCAATGGCTTCATCATAGGATATGCGTGGGAAGGGTGCCGTAATCTTCTCCAAAACCCGGGGATCACGCTCCAGGACGGCCAACTCCGGTTGGCGTTTCTCTAAAACCCGTTTCACAATATGGGAGACAAATTGCTCTTCAATCTCCATCAGTTCATCCAGGTCACAAAACGCAATTTCCGGTTCTAACATCCAAAATTCGGTAAGATGGCGGCGGGTCTTGGATTTCTCGGCCCGGAAAGTGGGGCCGAAGCAATAGACACGGTTAAAGGCGAAGATGTTGGCCTCATTGTAAAGCTGGCCACTTTGTGAGAGATACGCTTTGCCCTCGTCGAAGTATTCGGTCTCGAAAAGTGTTGTAGTGCCCTCACAAGCCGCCGGTGTGAGAATAGGCGTATCCATATTGATAAAGTTGTTCTCATCCAGCCACTCGCGCATTGCGCTGATAATTGTGGCTCGGATACGCAAAATCGCCCACTGGCTCGGCGTGCGGATCCAGAGATGCCGCTGTTCAGACAGGAAATCTACCCCATGACTCTTCAGAGCGATAGGATAATCATCTTCTACAAACTGTACGACTTCTAAATCTTTAATCCCTATCTCATAACCACCGGGAATGCCTGGGGCGCGGTCATCAACCCGGACGGAGCCGGTGATGATAACCGAAGACTCTTGAGGTAAGTGGATAATCGTCTCAAAGAGTTCTGGATTTAAATCATTCTTAAAAGCTACACATTGGGCGAATCCATATCCATCGCGTACTAATAAGAATACCAGTTTCCCTTTATGGGTGCGATTGTAGACCCACCCTTTTACCGTAATATCTTGGCCTTCATACTCTGCTATTTGTTCAATGCGGATAGCGGGGGTCATAATAACCTACCTCCTTATAATATAAGATTTTACCCTGGACCGATTATGCCCCAGGGGAACTACTAAACTGTATTATTACGCTCCAAGTTCGATCCCTGAGAGCGTCCATAACGGACAACTTGCCACCAATTGGTTAACTCTGTGCATTCGCCAGTTTGCGTTGACGCAAGCGGCTAACTACAAAAACCACAACCCCTATGCCACAAGCGGCAATGACGAAATGCTCATACTGGCTGATAAAATCGGTAACCAAAATCCAGTTTTGACCCAACATACGGCCGGCAAATGCCAAGAGAAAGCTCCATAACGCTGTTCCCACCGCAGTATACATACTGAACCTGACCATATTCATCTTGGCCAACCCTGCCGGTACAGAAATCAGGCTACGGATAATCGGGACCATACGGCCAAAGAAGATAACGTACTCATCATAACGGCCAAACCACTCCAGGGCACGATCCAAGTCTTCTTCTGTGAGCAAGAACCAATTGCCATAACGCTGGATAAGCATTCTGACACGAGATTCATCGAGCCAGCGTCCTAAGCCATAGAAAAAGTAGGCGCCAAGCACCGAGCCAAAGGCACCGACAATAGTCACGCCCAACAATGTAAAATCACCGTCCAATGTCAGCCATCCGGCTAACGGCAAGACGAGTTCTGAGGGGATAGGGGGGAATACATTCTCTAAGAACATAATAAACCCTAACCCCGGATATCCCAATGTGCGGATAATAGACTGTGCCCAGTCATTAATCGCATTGAGTATGTCTGCTAAATGCATAAATATCTACTCCTGTATTGATTGTCGCTTTTTTTCAACTTCTGACAGATTATACCACATTGTCATCTTAGCAATATTTCCACCGAAACGGGAAATTTATCAAAAATTTATCAAAAAGACCTTGAAAAAACAGCCCGGATGTGTTATCATTGTCCCGAAATTATCAAATGACAATCAGGTGTGAGATTTTCAGCCAAGGGATTAAGCTATATTTTATTGGTTATATGCGAGTACTCCTTCAAGGTATGATTGACAGGCAGTTTGACAGCATATGTAGACGGCTTTTAACCCGTTATCTAAAACTTGAAAGAGTACTAGGTTGGTTGAGCCTCATAAAACAGCTCTATAAATTTAGGAGCACATAGGTCGATGGTGTAGGAGTTATATGTATCCAGATAGCGAGATTCTTTTTCCACCACGTTGTATTCCACAGTTGCGTGATTTACGCGGCCCTGAATGGCAGCGCTTAATTGAGCGGATCAGTGATTTACCGCATAACCATGAAGAGGTGTTAGCTTTTGGTTTGATGATGATTAAACAGGGCAGTTGTTTGACCTGTGACCTTGATAGTTACCGGGCCTCATTAGGCTGTTGTACTTGTGCCCGGCGTACTATCAGTGGGTTTAAGCGTGATGATCAAGCATTGCTAGAAATCTATGATCGCGCCCTTAAGGAAGTACGTGCCTTCATTAATAAAAATGGGTTGGCATTGTCTGTGAAGTTGATGCTTGAGGAAGCGTTAGAAGCACCTGTGTTACGATTAAGGTAGGTATACTTGATGGCAGCGCGCCGCTTGTGGTTTGCGCTTTTATTGCTTGCGATACTCGTAAGCAGTGTAGCCTTGTTGCTTTCAGGCAGCCGGTTCAACATACGACAGAGACTCTTTGCCGTCACCGGTGAGGAAGCCCTGGTCCCCCAACTACGGGGATTAATTCAATGGGCCTTTCGTTGGACACGCCTCTTACCTCAAACGGCTGCGGATGTCCCTGTTTCTTATACAAATCTGCCCCCTTTTGGCGTCAATACATTCCTGGAACAAGAAGTTGAGACGGCTAAGCGCGAGCTAAGTATCCAGATGATTGCGGATGCCGGTTTTCACTGGCTCCGCCAATCATTCCCCTGGTATGATATTGAAATTCACGGCAAAGGCGATTTTGAAGACCGCCGCCATGAACCCCCGCGCTCAGCATGGGAAAAGTACGATAACATTGTTGACTTGACCGCACAATACGGGTTAGACCTTATCGTGCGCCTGGAAGCCCCGCCGGTTTGGTCACGCCAGGATGGCATTGCGCGAGGAGAATTTGGCCCACCGGATAACTTCGCGGACTATACTGACTATGCCGCCGCCGTGGCCAGCCGTTACCAGGGGCGACTGCGTTTCTATCAAGTATGGAATGAACCGAATATATACCCTGAATGGGGAAATCAGCCGGTTGACCCGGAGGCCTATACCGAATTACTATGCCAAACGTACCGGCGGATTAAGGCCATAGACCCAGAGGCCGTCATTATCAGCGGGGCCTTGGCCCCTACGGCTGAATTGGGGAGTTGGAACCCCAGTTACCAGGGTAATAATTTGATGGATGTAGTCTATTTGCAGCGTATGTATAACGCCGGGGCGGGTGAATGCTTTGATGTTTTAGCCGTCAATGACTATATGCTCTGGTCTGGCCCTACCGACCAACGTATGCGCCCCACACAAGGTAACATTAATTTCTCCCGCCCATTGTGGGTACGGGATGTGATGGTAGCTAATGGGGACGCGCATAAGCCTATCTGGTTAAGTGAAATGAATAGCAATGTAGCCCCCGACGATATTTACCCCCGCTATGGGCGCGTTACGATTGAACAACAAGCACGCTATGCTCCCTTGGCTTATGAGCAAATTCAACACGCCTGGCCCTGGGCCGGTGTAACCACGGTGTGGTTTTTTAAACGGGCCACCGATTTGGAACGCGATCAGCCGATGTATTACTTCCGAATGGTCGAGCCTGATTTTACGCCGACCCCACTTTATACCAGTTTATCCGCGTACTTGAACACCTTAGAACCGGTGCTTTATCAAGGATACCACCAGGAAAACACCTGGCAGCTTGAATATACCGGGCCGTGGGAAGAGGTGGCGGATACACAGGCTATATTAAGCCAATATTACCAGGCCAGCGCAGCCGGGGCACAAGTCTCTTTCACCTGGGAAGGGCGGTCTATAACATTGCTTCCTGGTAACTATGAGACAGGCACTTTACAGGTTATTGAGGATGAGGGGAATTCTAAAGAGATACCGCTTAATGGCCAGCCCGTAGTCCTGTCCCGGCACCTTCTCAGTGCACAACGTAAACTTGAGTTAATAGTTGTGGACGGTCAAGTTACCCTTGATGCTCTACAGGTAAAATAAGGGTCAGACCTTAAAACTACACCGGCCTTGGTTAACCGACTATTTCGCACACAAGCTTTCTTAATTATGGCAACGTTCATTAATATATAGGTAGATTAGGACTTTTGTGGTCTACGTGCCTTTATTCGCCCTTTGTCATCTTTGAAGTATAATCATTGTTAGCGTTATGGGGAACATTGAGTTTACACATAGTCGGCATACCACAAAGAAGTGTTTTCTTTTGCTGTCAAAACTAAGCGTTTGGGATGCTGTGATGTAGTCCCCTCTGGAGGCCTATTAATTGGATTCTGAAAGTACTACTATGGATACAACAGCCGATATTGGTAATGTCTTATCGGTTAATATCGAAAAAAAGATGCGCTCTGCGTATCTTGATTATGCGATGAGCGTGATTGTATCCCGTGCGCTGCCTGATGCACGGGATGGACTCAAGCCGGTGCAGCGACGTATTCTTTACGCGATGTATGATATGGGTATCCGGCCTAATTCTGCTTACAAGAAATCGGCCCGTATCGTCGGTGAGGTCTTGGGTAAGTACCACCCCCACGGTGACTCTGCCGTATATGAGGCGATGGCACGTCTGGCACAAGATTTCTCCGTGCGCTATATGCTGGTGGATGGCCAGGGTAACTTCGGTTCTGTTGATGGTGATCCCCCGGCAGCTATGCGTTACACGGAGGCACGGCTGGCCCGTATCTCGATGGAACTGCTGGCTGATATTGAGAAAGAAACCGTAGATTGGATCGATAACTTCGATGGCTCACTACAAGAGCCGTTAGTATTACCTTCAAAAGTGCCGAATCTCCTGGTCAATGGCTCTTCTGGTATTGCCGTCGGTATGGCGACCAACATCCCCCCCCATAATCTCAATGAAGTCGTGGGCGCAATGGCCTATATGCTGGACAATTGGGATCGCCAGGAAGATGTGGGCGTTGATGAGCTGATGGAGTTTATCAAAGGTCCGGACTTTCCTACCGGTGGCCTGATTTTAGGGCAAGAGTCCATTATTCAGGCTTATGCAACCGGACGGGGAAAGATAACGGTACGCGCTGTTTGTAATATAGAGGAGATGCGTGGCAGCCGTCACCGGATTGTCATTACCGAGATCCCTTACCAGGTTAATAAGAGCAGTCTTATTGAACGCATCGCCAGTTTGGTGCGGTCTGGAAAGCTGGATGAAATCAGTGATTTGCGGGATGAATCGGATAAGCGGGGGATGAGTATCGTCATTGAACTTAAGCGCGGTGCCCAACCCCAAAAAGTACTCAACCGTCTCTATAAACATACACCGCTCCAAACTACTTTTGGCACGCAATTGTTGGCCTTAGTCGATGGTGTACCTCGGGTTCTATCTCTAAAACGCTTGCTCCTGATCTTCTTGGAACACCGGATC
>JAFGKB010000170.1 GCA_016928755.1 Anaerolineae bacterium
GAAGTCAATGCATTCAACAAATCACGGATTTCAGGATTCGCGTCAAGTATAGGCTGGCGCACCACCGGCGCAACCTGGTAAGGGGGGAAAAGCCCTTTATCATCCTCAAGAACTAGCAAGTCAAACGCGCTGATTTCACCATCGGTACCAAAAGCCACTGCCACATCCGCGCTCCCCTCAACCAAAGCTTGATAACGCAACCCCTTCTCTACAGGTTTATATTCTTTAAGTGTAAAATCACCATAAACCCGCATCAAGCCCGGCAAACCGTCCTCTCGCTGGTCAAACTCCGGGGGGCCGACCAAGGTCAGCTCACTGGCATTCGCTACCATATCAGAGATCGTGGTGATACCGTAAGACTCAGCAACGGCCTTTGGCATCGCCAGGGCCTGGGCATTATTCATCGGAGCCGGTTCCAACCAGGCCAAGTTAAAATCTTCCTTGTACCCCTCCAAAACCGCATCAAAGACCGCTTGCCGGTCACTCATTACCGGCAACTTGAGCACAGTCAGCAATCCGGTACCGGTATACTCTGGGTACAAGTCAATCTCCCCATTAAGCAACGCGGCATGGGCCACCGAGGTGCCGGCCAGGCCAAATTTGCGCTCTACCGTGAACCCGGCATCCTCTAACAATAGTGCATACATCTCACCAATAATATACTGCTCTGTAAAATCCTTGGAACCGACAATAATTTTAGTACCCTGCTCACCACCACAAGAAGCTAACAAAGGAACTACAAACAGCACTAACAACAAGAAATATAGGCTTTTAACCCCACGCTTAGAAAGCATCGCCAATCCTCCTTAACATAAACTATGGATTATACTGATTACACAGATTAGAAATCTATCAGAACCAATACGTATTACCCCTCACATCCACCCCCACCAGCAAACGCTGGACGTCGTTTACGATGGGGTGAAGGTGGCTCAACCGCTCTTTGAAGAGCACTTAACAAAACCTCGGCCAATAGGGCCAGAGCGGCTACCGGCACTGCCCCGGCTAACAAAATAGAGGTGTCATAAAGGGCAAACCCCCGGCTTACATAAAGACCTAGCCCCCCGCCCCCGACAAAAGCCGCTAAAGTTGCACTGGCAATCACCTCCACAGTCGCAGTACGCACCCCGGCAATGATAACGGGCAAAGCCAGGGGGAATTCAACGCGCCACAAGATCTGTTGCGCCGTCATCCCCATCCCTTGCGCTGCCTCTTTAACGGCCGGTTCGATAGTACGGAAGGCGGCATCGGTGTTAATCAAAATAGGCGGCAGAGCTAAAATCGTCAATGCGATAACGGCTGAGGTAAACGACAGGCCAAAATAGGGAATGGCCAAGAAGAGGATGGCCAGACTGGGAATGACCCGGAGCGTGTTGAAGATATTGACAATGGTAGCGGCGGCTACCTTTGACCGTGAGGTCAATACACCCAGGGGCACACACAGAGCAATGCCAACACCCAAAGCGACACCTACGAAAATTAGGTGTTGGCCCAGGGCCTCCAGGAATTCAGGCCAACGGGCCGAGATATAAGCCAGTGTTTCTAAGATAATCATCCCCCCTCCTCAATAGCAACTTTAGCACAAATACAACGTTTATACAAGTGAGTTGTAGCTACTAACCCCCGAAAGACCCCGGTAAAAAATATAAGTAATAACTAACTATTTTCATACTTAATTAGACTTTTAAAAAACAAAAAAGCTATTATAATAAGATATAAGCCCTCACATCTTACCATTTACATACCATTCACACCAACTAAAATCAAAAATAATTAGCTTATACAATATTATTAGTTAATAAGAGTGTAAAATAACAACAAGAATAGGTATTTCTTATAGAAAAAACGGCCCGATTCAGCATTTTACAATCACTTTTATGCACATAAATCACAAAAGTTATACATATACGCAAAAATCTAACTCAAAGGGCTATTTTAATTAAATTTTTACTATTACCCGTAAGGTTTGAGGGGTTTTTACGTCTTTATGTATATAAGGTAAGAAAATGGAAGAAGAATTAAACTTATTAAAGCGTGCGCAAGCTTATGATAAAGAAGCGATTGGTGAATTATATGACTTATACTCAGAGCTAATTTATGCGTACATTTATAGAAGGACTAGTCACTCACAAGTTGCAGAAGATCTAACTAGCGAGGTTTTTATCCGGGTACTACAAGCTATACATTCAGAAAAATTTTGGAAGACTTCCTTTCGAGCCTGGTTATACCGTATAGCTCATAACTTGGTCATAGATTATTATCGCCAACATAATGGAAAAGAGAGCGTACACATAGATGATTTACCGCTAGAGACTACTAATGATGATAACCCGGAAAAAGTACAAGTAGTCAATAGCAATTTAGCGAATCTATCCCAAGCAATAGAACAACTAACCGAATTACAGAAACAAGTCATTGTTTTAAGATTTGGAGAGGGATTATCATCAGCGGAAGTAGCGGAGATTATGGAGAAGAGCGTAGGTGCAATCGAAGGATTACAACACCGAGCTTTAGCAGCGCTAAAACGGATATTGAAATGAGCGAAGAACGCGAAAACACCTTATCAGCATCGAAAATCATAGGCTTGAGAATGGTTTAAGGAGAAACAAATGAACAAACATACAATAACACAAGCGTTAGAACAAAGTTTATGTTCGCTGACTTCTGGTGTAAGTATGACAAGGGTACTCAAGAACTACTACCAGCACACCCATGAGCTAAAACCACTATTAGAGATCGCGGTAGCGCTGCAAAAACTCTACGCCACAGTACCACCACCGAAAAATCTAGAGCGCGGGAAACAGAAGGTATTAACGGCTGTGACACAACAGAATCCCCCCCGGCAGGCACCACAACGCCATAATCCAAAAGTGCGCTGGTTACCACAGTTTCTACTAGCGACCCTGGCAATGGTGATAGTATGTGCGCTTATCTTGATGCCTTTCGGTCAACAAGTAGTCTTAGCCGCCGGTGATAGCTTACCGGGGCAAATCCTATACCCGATCAAGATCACAGGGGAAAACACCTATTTAGAAAACGCACAGGACCCAGAGATGAAGGCGCTCCTGGCTATCTCTTTGATGGAAAATCGTATTGAGGAGATGAAAATACTGGCGGATAATAACGCACAGATTCCTACAGCTTCTATCACAGAAATAACTCGCCTGTCTTACGAAGCACTAGAAGCTGCAGCACAAACACCGGATACGACTATGCCAGAGGTCCTTAACTTCATCGTCCGCCGGATAGAATTGCAAATCACCACACTGGATACCTTGATCCGGCAATCAAATGGGAATAATAACAGCAAGCTGGTACAGGCCCAAAATATATGTATGGAGAAACAGATTATAGCCATTGCAGCCAGTGAAAACGTGAAAAATTTCCGTTTGGCATATGGAACCGGACATCCAGAACGCCTGGAGCTGCCCACCGGTGGGCCATTAGGAGGGACTATTACCCCTACTGCTCACGAATCCACACCACAAGATCACAATACAGCACCAGATGGCATTCCAACAGCACCGGATATACAGCCAGAACACTCACCTGAACCCCCAGAAATACACACGCTCCTAACGCCACATCTCACCAGCGATAGTATCACACAAACAATAGAAAACCTGGCGCAGATTTCCATCACGACAACGCTAACAGATACCCCCACTCCCACTGCAACCCTCACTTCCACCGCAACCCTCACCCCCACAGATACCACCAGCGACACAGTAACACTCCCTCCCGCTACTCCACCGGGCTTAGAAAACCGGCCGACGATTCCACCGGGACTAGAAAAACAACCGACATTACCACCGGGGATGGAACAACGTCCAGAAACTCCACCAGGACAAGACAACACCGCTAATGATAACAACGGCAACGACAACAACGATAATAATAGCAATAATGACAATGATAACAACAGTAATAATGGTAATGATAACAACAGTAATAACGGGCAATCGGATAAATCAAACAAACAGGGGAAGCCTTAGTTTTAAGGTTTGACCTTAATAGGGAGGAAGTAATTATGAAAACGAGGACACATCGAAAAGTCAGCAAGGGACAATCATTAGTAGAGTTTGCCCTTGTGCTCCCGGTGCTCTTATTAATCGTTATGGGAACGATTGATTTTAGCTATATCTTATTTGTATATATCAATCTGTCTAACGCAACCCGTGAGGGCGCGCGTTATGGGATTGTGAATCCCTGGGATTACGAGGGTATTAACGCCGAGGTACGTGACACCATCCTTGTGGCCCCACCAGACCAAGTTGATATTGCGGTGTGGTACGATACAGGGCCGAATGGCGAGGTGTTTGTCGATCCACAACGTGTTGCAATGGGCAATCGCATCATCGTCCAGACAGATTATGAAGTACTGCCGATTACGCCCTTTATAGAACCCTTTATCGGCAAACTCAATTTGAGCATCAAGAATAGCCGGACCATCCAATCGACAAAGCTGGCCAGCGGCGCACCACCACCGGTTGCACCAACACCCACCCTTGCTCCGGGCGAGACACCGGCACCGACAGAGACCCCGATGCCCCCACCGACAGCCATAGCTACGCCCACCGAAGGCCCGACACCGACGCCAAGCCCAACACCGACACCAGAACCTATTCTTATCGCAAAACCGGTCTATGATACCGATCCCGGTGTGCAAGGTGTAGCAGAGCCGAACGAAAGTATCGTGTTGCGTGTGGTACAAAATGGATACGAGCAAGCGGGTACAGTGGACGCATATGGCAATTTTATGTTCTATAATGTACCCCTGGTAGCAGGTTATACCGTTGTCGTTGAAGGTTATGGCAGCCAGGACCTGGCCGTAGTACAAGGAGCCGAACCCACAGCGACGCCAACACCGGCCCCCACCGGACCATATATCGTGCTAGAGCCAACTTGTGGTGAGTCACGATTACAACAGGTTATCGTACACGGCTATAACTGGCCGGCGGATAACTCCATTAACAAAGTTGATATACTGTGGGATGGAGTAACCCAAGGCCAAATCAGCTATAAGAAAGACCAGAGTTTTAGCGTTAGCCTGTCTATCTTTGTAGAACCTGGCACACACACAGTTGAAGCGCAAGGTTTACTAGGTGGCGCGGTAGTAGTTGCAGCATCAGCAGAGTTTACCAGCCCCTGCCCGGCAGAGCCGACCCCTACACCGACCGTCCCGGTTTATCCCGACATGGTTATTACCGACCTATCTTTACAGACAACGGGGGAACTAGGCACTTACCGGGAACTTATGTTCAATGTTGATGTCACTAACCAGGGTTTGGGAGATGTAAGCTCGCTCTTCTGGATAGAGCTATATCTCAACCCGTCTGCGGACATAGCCTTAAGCGAACAGGAAAGCGTTGACAATGTGGCCCTTAACGGACTCACAGCCGGCACAACGACGAATTTCTCAATGTATCTACCCGACGGTGTATCTACAGTTGGCCCCCATACTCTGGTAGCTTATGTGGATTCTTTAGAACGGATTATAGAGACCGACGAGACCAATAATACCAGCGCGCCAGTAGTAATCACGGTGACGATAGCCAACCCGGAACCAACACCGACACCCACACCAGAGGTTCCCCCCGGTTCATTAGGAGCCATTGAGGGACAAACGTACATAGACGGTATTATTCAGGGAAACGTCACGATTACGGTTTACGATATCGACGGCAACCCTGTGGCAGAGGGTAAATCAGATTCTAATGGTAACTACTTGATTTCTTCTTTAATAGAAGGAGAATATACCGTAGTGGGCGAAATGCGAATGGGGGATACACTCTATCGTGACCAACTGGGACCGGTCCCCGTGACGGCTGGGGAGACCTTAATAGGTGTAGACCTTAACCTGCGGAAACTAATAACACTATGAAATGCTGCAAGTCACTGACATTGGTCATCATATTGGCTCTAGCCGCTATTATAGCAACCACTGTATTAGCGGCTGTAGACTTCCCCTGGGTTGGCGCGCTAGAGCCGGTTGAATTAGAGCACAGTATAGGTATATATCCCAATACCTCCTTAGCTCTGGCAGATAACGAATCAGCGGTAATATGGGCAACTGAACCAACGGCTAACGGGGTCTACCTGGCAAGACAAACCTGGGGAAGTATTTGGACAACAGAGTCGCTATTCGAGGATGATACAATTAACGCCTGGAATCCGGCGTTGACTTACTCCGGAACCCAATTAATGGCGACTTGGATACAAGGAACCTATTACGACCCTAATACCAGTGCCCCTTCCGGAGCCATTATGCAGCAAAATATCGGGCAATCAGCCGCGCAAACCATCGTAACCGAAACTTATGGGTACGTTGCGCCGCAGATTGTCGGCAATGCAGGGGGAACCTACGTTATCTATGCCTCGGCGCCGGATAATACAGCGCTACAGTGGAACCGGAGAGATCTATTCTTTTTGTATCGTCCAGCAGGCCAAACTACGTGGACGACACCCACAATGATCGTCACTGAAACACAAGTATTCACACAAGTGAGCGTGGGAGGTACCGAGTATCCAAAAGTAGCATTAGGAACTACTGAAAATACTCTGCATATTGTCTGGGAGCAAAAGGCACGGGGGAGCGTTGAAGTACCAGAATTATCTATATGGTATATCACCGGCACCCAAAACATGGAGAAGTCTTTTATCTGGGGTAAACCTCAAATGATCTCACCACCAGAGCAGAATTACGCCGTAAGGCCCAATATAGAAATTGACAACCGGAGTAATATTCACATTATCTGGTCTGAACTCATACCGGGCAGCAGTGGTATCTCTGACCCCGACGCCCAATACATCAACTACCGGTATTTTGCAAATGGGAATTGGTCCACACCGGTAAGGCTCAATGATGTACCGATACAGGTATCCAACAGTTTTCCAACCTGGGCGACATCGTCCATGGATACTCGAAACGACGTAGTCTGTGTGGCATGGCATGGATACTACACAATAGAGGGCAAAGAAGATATTACTATGCGTTGTTCTCAAAATTTAGGGGTATCTTGGGATCCATTACTCAATGTATCTGAAAGTATTAATCTTCTGTCGATTTTCCCTTCATTACAACTTGACGATACAGGACGGATTCACATAGCTTGGGGGGAATTTGAGATAAACCGTAATTCTTACGGTGTTTTCTACCGTACCGGAGACTCAAAATCATACCAGGCCTATATGCCTTCAATACAACGGAATTAGGAGCAAACAACTATGGATAAAACTCCTAGTATAACCAAGATCCTATTGATTTTAGGGGCTTGGTTGTTAGCGGTTGCACTACTGATTTTTCTCTTGTTTGGCTATCAAGGACGAGAGAAAGGGAACCAAGAGACGGGAGAAAACCAGGTCATCTGGCATAGTGACTCAGAGACGGTTACGCTTGAGGAAGCGAATCAACGCGCAGCAAGCAAGATACAAAGTTGGCAAGCCGATGCACAGCTAGCCTGGGCAGAAGCTACCTGGCGACCTGACACAGATTGGAAGCAAGTTATAACACCCCAAGTGGCCTGGACCCTTTGTTACTACTCCCCCAGTCAACAGCAGGTAGCCTGCGTCAGTATCAGTGGAGAAAAGGTTTTCTGGGTCCCGCCGGTACCGTTGGCCGAAGCCCCTAGCACTTTGCAGACATTCCCACCGGCTTATGGGCTGAATGTCGCATGGTTGTCTTTCAGGGCCGCCGGGGGCGATACTTTTATACATTCACATCCCGGCTGTATTCTTGACTTGCGACTACAGCAAGAAGGGGATTTGATGATATGGCGAGTCTCGGCATTGCACCAGCAGAAACAACTCGATATACGTGTTGATGCTCAGACGGGAACCGTGATAGCGCCATAGCTTTGGGAAGATCTCAGGGTGGCTCTGTTCGCGCTAATCGTCATGCTGAGCAAAGCCGAAGCATCTAAACCCTTCGACAGAGCTTAATGACAATTTACCAAATTGTCCTACATCTCGCGCTAATCGTCGTCCCGAGCGAAGCCGAGGGATCTGGGACACAGAGACGCACTGAGAAGACACTGAGATTCACAGAGTTTTTTTCTCTTGCATCCCCCAAAAGCCCCATTCATGGGGCGTGATTTAGTAGCCCTGGGATTTATCCCTGGGCGGATTGGCTTGCTGGGCGGA